>NZ_JBRIIO020000009.1:0-59307 GCF_052976845.2 Nakamurella sp. GG22
AGTCGGTGATTAAGCTATTAAGCGCCCGGTTCATCGAGCACGAATCGATTGCGGACCGCCGGGAGTGGCCGGCCGGCCCGGCCCACCGGTTCGCTGCGGGTCGCCGGGCCACCCCGATCCGATGCGCCCGGAACCAATGTGCCCCGCTCCGATGCGGCCCGATCCGATGCGCCCGTTCGACGACCGGCGCCGCGCGCCACCATGGTCCAGCCGATCGTGGCCGAGCGGAGCGCCCCGATGGGCGGCGCCGGTGGCCGCGGGACCGCGACGGCGGCCCGGCCGGGTTCCCGCCCTCCGGCACCGGCCCCGGCACGGCAGTCGGTTCAGCCGCAGGTGGCGCGCCCACAGACGGTTCACCCGCGGCCATCCGGCCCGCCACCGATCTCTCAACCGCAGCCGCCCGCCAGATCGGCGTCACGGCGCACCGGGCTGTCGATCCTGCTCGCCGTTCTCGTCCTGCTGCTCGCCGCGCTCGTGCTGTTCGCGGTGGACCACCTCGTCGGCCAGATGTCCGCGGGACTCCTCGAGGGGTGGTCCGCAGCGGCCGGTACCAACGCACCGTCGGTGCTGCGATGACCTCGGTGCTGAGATGACGCCGGTGCTGAGATGACGCCGGTGCTGAGATGACGCCGGGGAGATGCCGACCAGTGACCCCGGCCGACCACCTCGCCCGGCGGAACGCCCCGGACAAATGGCACACTCGGCCCGGCCGACGCGGCGGCCGGAAGATCCGGTGCGGCCTCGACGCAACCCGAAGGTCCTGCTCCGCATCCTGCCCAGGGGCACCTCTGCGTGCCCTGCGAGCGGCCGGATCACCCGGCGCCGCGGTCGGCACGCCCATTCGGGCACGGCGGCACGCGGACGTTCGGCAAGGGATTTCGATGACGGGCAACAAGGGACGGCAATGACGGGATACCTGTTCGGCGATCGCTACCAGGTCGGGGACACCCTCGGCTTCGGCGGCATGTCCGAGGTGCACCGTGGCCGCGACCTCCGGCTCGGTCGGGATGTGGCGATCAAGGTGCTGCGCGCCGATCTCGCCCGCGACCCGTCGTTCCAGGCGCGGTTCCGCCGCGAGGCGCAGAACGCGGCCTCGCTCAACCACCCCGCGATCGTGGCGGTCTACGACACCGGCGAGACGACCGGTGAGGCCAGCACCATCCCGTACATCGTCATGGAGTACGTCGACGGCGACACCCTGCGCGACGTGCTGAAGAAGGAGGGTCCCCTTCCGCCTAAACGCGCGATGGAGATCGTCGCCGACATCTGCGCTGCACTCGACTTCTCGCACCGGCACGGCATCGTGCACCGGGACATCAAGCCGGCCAACGTCATGCTGAACCGGGCCGGCGCGGTCAAGGTGATGGACTTCGGCATCGCCAGGGCCGTCGCCGACGGCCAGGCCACCATGACGGCCACCGCCGCCGTCATCGGAACCGCGCAGTACCTGTCCCCGGAGCAGGCCCGCGGCGAGGCCGTCGACGCCCGCTCGGACGTCTATGCCACCGGCTGTGTGCTGTACGAGCTGCTCACCGGCGCCCCGCCCTTCACCGGCGATTCGCCGGTCGCCATCGCCTATCAGCACGTCCGCGAGGCGCCCCGCCCGCCGAGCGAGACGAAGCCGGGGCTGCCCAAGGAAATGGACGCCATCGTCCTGAAGGCGCTGAACAAGAATCCGCTGAACCGGTACCAGACAGCGGCCGAGATGCGGTCTGACCTGGTGCGGGCACTGTCCGGCCAGGCCGTCCAGGCGACCCCGCTGATGAGCGACGACGAGCGCACCGAACTGATGCGGGTGGGCCCGACGCGGGTCGGCGGCGCATCCCCGCCGTTGCTCGCCCCGCCGACCCGGGCGGTGCAGGACGACGACTGGGAGCCCGAGGAGACCGACCGGTCGAAGCGGGTGTGGGGGTTCGTCGGGATCGGGGTGCTCTGCGTCGCCCTGCTCGCCGGCGCCATCTGGCTCACCCTGCGGGTGGTCAGCGCCCCACCACCGGCGGCGCTGGTCGCGGTGCCCGACCTTCGCGGGATGACGCAGGAGGAGGCCACCGCCAAACTGCGGGAGAGCCGGCTGACCCTCGGCACCATCACCCCCACCGAGTCCAGCGACGCCGACAAGGACAAGGTCGTCAACCAGCGCCCGTCCAGCCAAACCCAGGTCGCGCAGGATTCCGCCGTCAACCTCGAGATCGGCAAGGGCGTCAGCCTGATCAGCGTGCCGAACGTGGTCAGCTACTCCCCCGACGAGGCCAAGAAGGCCTTGGAGGAGGTGAACCTGCAATACCAGGAAGTGCCCAAGTCGTCGTCTGACGCCGACAAGGGCAAGGCGCTGGCGCAGGACCCCGCCCCCCAGGCGCAGGTCAAACCGGCGACCGTCGTCAAGGTGACCGTCGGGACCGGCCTGGAAACCGTCCAGGTGCCCAACGGCCTGGTCGGCAAGTCGCTCGACGAGGCCACCGACCTGTTGACGAAGGCGAAGCTGAAGGTCGTCTCCCTGGAGGCGGACGGCGTCGAGCCGCTCAACCAGGTCAAGGCGATGGACCCCGCTGCGGGCTCGCGCGTGCAGGAGGGCACACCGGTCACTCTGACGGTGTCGAACAACCTGCTGATGGTGATGCCCAACCTGATCAACAGCAGCCCGGACCAGGCCTTCGGCCAGCTGAAGGACGCGGGCTGGGGCGGTGAGAGCGGCGACCTGGGTCGATCCGAGGTGGAGGTCACCGATCCCGCGCTGGTCGGAGCGGTGGTCAACCAGAATCCGGCATCCGGGAACGTCGTACCCAAGGTCGGAACCGCGGTGCAGGTACAGATCGGCATCCCGGCCAAGGTCGACATCCCGGACGTCGTCGGAAAGCCGGTCGCCGAGGCCAGGGCGCTGATGGCGGGCATCCCGAACGTCACCTTCGCCACGGTGGGCGGCACCCCTCCGGGCAAGGCCGGGACCGTGCAGGGCCAGTCGGTGGCCGGTCGGGTCAACGTCGGCACGCCGGTGCTGGTGAACGTCTACGGTGCGGAACCACCGCCGACGACGCCGACGACCCCACCGACGACGACCGCGCCACCGCCGTCATCGGCCGCGCCGCCGGGGCCGCCGGGGACCACGCCGCCCGCCGGTCCGCCGGCGTCCGTACCCAACTCCCGGGCGCCGGGCGGCTGACCCACGGCAAGAGGACCCTCGGCAACAGCCATGGGAAGTGACGGAGGGGCCGTGGCCATCGGCGGAAGCCGAAGGTCACAGCCCCTCCGTCGGTCTTTCACAGAACCCTGACAGTCATTCACCGGCGGAGCGCAATCGGCGCTCACCGATTCCACAAGCAGTGCGGACATGGTGAGAAGCATGAGCCAGGACATGACCCCACGACCCGGCGATCTGCCCGCCGCCGGTTCCGCTGATCGCGCGCGCCAGGGCGAGACCGCTTCCCCGCACACCCAGTACTCGGCCCCGTCGCCCGCCGACCGCCCCACCGCCACACCGCGCGTCGGTGCCGGTCCGGTGCCCCCCGGCGGCCAGGCATGGAGCCAGGACACGAACGACACCGGACCGGTCCGGGTCCAGCACCCGGCCGATCAGGCCTGGTGGGAGCCCCGCCCGAGCGGCGCCTGGTCCACCCCCGGCTGGGGTGCGAACCGATCGGCAGGCACCCCCGGCCAGCCCTACGCGGGAGCACACGGAACCAGCTCCTTCGGCGCTCCGAACCAGCCCGGTCGGGCCGGCTATCCCGGTACCGCCACCATGCCGCCGGTGCAGGATCAGCAGGCCGCACAGAAGTCGACCAAGGGCCGCCGCACCTCGACCCTGGTCGCCACCACCGCCGCCCTGGCGCTGGTCGCCGGCTTCGGCGGCGGCTACCTCGGCGGCCAGTTCAACGCCGATTCGGTGGCCGGCGACAGCTCGCTGAGCCAGCTCAGCACCAGCGCCCCCGTCTCCGACAACCGGGCGCCTGCGCCCGCGGGATCCGTGCAGGAAGTGGCATCCAAGGTGCTGCCCTCCACCGTCTCGGTGCTGGCCAGCTCCGGCTCCAGCGGCGGTGAGGGATCCGGCGTCATCCTGACCGCCGACGGAATGATCCTGACGAACAACCACGTCGTCGAGGGCGCCACGACCCTCGAGGTCCGGTTCAACGACGGGACCACCGCCGCTGCCAAGATCGTCGGCACCACCGCCACCGACGACCTGGCCGTCATCAAGGCGGAGGGCGTCTCCGGGCTCACCCCCGCGACTCTCGGCAACTCGGCCGACCTCCAGGTGGGCCAGCCGGTGGTTGCCATCGGCTCGCCGCTCGGCCTGTCCGCCACCGTCACCTCCGGCATCGTGTCGGCCCTCAACCGGCCGGTCCGCACCGGATCGGAGTCCGGCCAGGCGCAGGACACCGTCATCAACGCCGTGCAGACCGACGCCGCGATCAACCCCGGCAACTCCGGTGGCGCGCTGGTCGACATGAACGGCAGCGTCATCGGCATCAACTCGGCGATCGCCTCGCTGTCCGCCTCCGAGTCCGGCGGCCAGGCCGGCTCCATCGGCGTCGGCTTCGCCATTCCGGTCGACCAGGCCAAGCGGATCGCCAAGGAGATCATCGAGACGGGCAAGGCGACGCACGCGGTGCTCGGCGCAACGGTCTCGGACGCGGCCGGCCAGTCGAGCCAGATCCCGACCGGCGCCAAGATCGCCCAGGTGACCGAGGGCAGCGGTGCCCAGGCGGCCGGCCTGCAGTCGGGCGACGTCATCACCGCCATCGGCTACCAGACGGTGGAGAGCGCGGACGCGCTGATCGCCGCGGTGCGCTCCGCCACGCCGAACGGAACCACCAACGTGACCTTCGTCCGCGACGGCGCCGACCAGACCGTCAGCGTGACGTTGGGTTCGGCGGAAGCGAACTGACCTCCCGCGGAGTGCACTCCGCGGCGGGCCAGCTCAGTTGAGACCACAGCTGAGGGGTACGGCAGAGCCCATGACCGGGATTCCGGTCATGGGCTCTGTCGTCTGTTCTCAGGGTCGTCTGTGCTCGAGGTCGTGTTCAGACGGCGCTGAGCCGGAGCCGCTCGACGTCCGCCTCCAGGGGTGCGACAAGGCCCGCGGCGGCCGCGTCGCCGCACGCGGCAAGCCAGTTCGCCAGCATCCGGTGGCCGCCCTGGGTGAGCACCGATTCCGGGTGGAACTGGACGCCCTCGATGGCGTACTCGCGGTGACGCAGACCCATGATCACCCCGCCGGTGGTGCGGGCAGTCACCTCGAGCTCGGCCGGCACGGTTCCGTCGACCACCGCCAACGAGTGGTACCGGGTCGCGGTGAACGGGTCCGGCAGGCCGGTCAACACCCCGACGTCGGAATGCTCCACCAGTGAGGTCCGTCCGTGCAGCAGTTCCTCCGCGCGGTCGACGA
This sequence comes from Nakamurella sp. GG22, assembly GCF_052976845.2. Taxonomy (NCBI): domain Bacteria; kingdom Bacillati; phylum Actinomycetota; class Actinomycetes; order Nakamurellales; family Nakamurellaceae; genus Nakamurella; species Nakamurella sp. GG22. The sequence continues at coordinate 5,381 of NZ_JBRIIO020000009.1, forward strand.
CGGCGCCGTACACCTCGGCGATGGCCTGATGTCCCAGGCACACCCCGAACACCGGCAGCCGGCCGGCCGCCCAGCGCACCATGTCCTCCGTCACGCCCGCGTCGGCAGGGGTTCCGGGTCCGGGCGAGAGCAGCACGCCGTCGACACCCAGGTCCTCGACCTCGTCGGTGGTGACGGCGTCGTTGCGCCGGACGATGCACTCGGCGCCGAGTTGCTCGAGGTACTGCACGAGGTTGAACACGAAGGAGTCGTAGTTGTCCACGACGAGGATGGTCGTCACCCGTCCAGCGTGGCACACCCCGCCGACTGCTTTTGCCGCCCGCGGGGGCGTGCGGGCTCAGCCGGTGGTCACCCGGTCGAACGGCAGATACGGCTCCAACCACGGGAACACGACGAAGAACAGCAGTGCCACGACGAGCAGGAACAGCAGCATCGCCTGCAGGGTACGGGCCGCTGTGGGGCCCGGAAGGTGACGCCAGATCCAGGTGTACACGCCTCAGCCCTCCGTGAGCTCGGGCGGCAGGAAGCCCGCCGACTTGCCGTAGCTCCGCACCAGCACGCCGTGGATGATCATGCGCTCGGCGTCGGAGAACTGCGGGTGACAGGTGGTCAGGGTGATCAGCCGCTCGGCGTCCGGCGGCACGGCGGTGGAGTCGACGTGCGGGACGGGCAGGATCTGTGCGTAGTCGGTCGGCTGGGTGATCTCACGGCCGAAAACGCCGTCGTAGGCACCGGTCTGGACCTCGACGCCGTCGCAGTTGGTCCGTGGCGTCTTCGTCCAGGATGCGACGTCCTCGGCCATCGGCAGCACCCGGTAGAGGAACCAGTCGTCCTCGGTCTCGACCACGATCGCGTCACAGGCGGCGAGCAACCCGAGGTCGTTGAACGGCGAACCCTTGGACACCCGGTGACCGGCCACGGCGAAATTGCCCTGCTGGCCCGGCAGCTGGGTGGTCGCGTAGTGCCCGGGGCCGATGTACAGATCGTCCGGGTCGGTTCCCTCGACGACGGTGAAGACGTAGTCCGCGCCGAATGCGGGCACGTACAGCTTGGCGAAGCCCTCGCCGGTCAAAGTCTGGTACTTGGGCGTGCGCTGCCGTGGGTCCGTCACCAGCTGGTCGGGGTCGTCGACGACCACGGTGCTGGTCGACTCGACCTCGGCCTTCGCCCAGACCCGGTCCACCGCCGAGGTGGCCGCCGCCTGCTTCTGGTGCCCGAACAGATCGGTGACGTAGACCTCGTAGACGACGAACAGCAGCACGATCACGCCGAGCGTCATCAGCAGCTGACCGGTGCCGCGCAGGAACAGTCGCACCACGTCGCCCGCCGACCGGCCGCGGCTGGTGGCCGGTCCGGTCCCGTCGGTGCGCTCGTCGACGCTCATCGTGCCGCCGCCCTGGCCGACGCGAGGCGCACCGGCGCGTCGTAGGCGGGCAGGGTCACCGAGTCGAGTTCGGTGACGGTGTACCCGAGCTGGTACTTCTCGACGTACTGAAGAAGCAGTTGCACACCCGGTTCGGCGTCGAGCGCGGCGGACATCGAGGTGGCATCACCGATCGCTGTGACGACGAACGGCGGCGAGTACGTCCGCCCCTGGAGCAGCAGGGTGTTGCCGATGCAGCGCACCGCCGAGGTGGTCAGCACCCGTTGGTCCATGATCATCATTGCCTCGGCGCCGCCCGCCCACATCGCGTTGACCACCGACTGGACGTCCTGCTGGTGGATCACCAGATCGTCCGGGTCCACGCCTGCCGGGTAGTTGCCGTCGGCGTCGCGGGGGGCGTCGGACATCGAGACCGACATGCCGGGTCCCTCCACGGCCACCAGGCCGGCAGCCGGTTCGAGAGCGGTGACCTCGTCCCTGGCCGCCTCGACCAGTGGGGAGACATCCCCCTCGGCGGCCGCGTCGATCTGTGCCTGCAACGACGCTGCCTGCGCGTCGGCGGCCAGTACGCGCTGTCCGGCCTGCCGGACGACGGCGGACAGGTCGATCGACCGGTTGCTGATGTCCTCGCCCTGTGAGTAACTACGTGCGGTGCCGAGCAGCACGCCGGCGCCGAGGCAGACGACCAGGACGCCGACCCGCCAGGCCACGGCAGCGGTGGACCGGCGGGGGCGCGGAGCGTCGTTCGTCACCGGCATCCCTCCCCCGTTCGCCGCCGGACCGGCTGTGCAGCGCGGCCGACAGCGGTCCCAACCTCTGTCAACACCGTAGGCTAGTAGCAGAGATGTACGGTTCCGGTGATCCCGGATGAGCACGGTCTTGTCAGCAGGAGGAACGAGTGCCCAAGTCGAAGGTCCGCAAGAAGGTCGCCACCACGACCGCGCGGTCGAACAACGAGGCGAACGCCGCGGCTGCGGCCGCTTCACGCGCGCACGTCGCCGCCCCGTCGTCGCCGATCTATGTCGGGATCATGCTCGGGCTGATGGTCCTCGGCCTGCTCTGGCTGGTTGTCTACTACCTGTGGGGCTCGAGCATCCCGTTCATCGCCAACCTCGGTAACTGGAACTTCGCCATCGGCTTCACGCTGATGATCGCCGGTCTGCTGATGACCATGCGCTGGCGCTGACGCCCGCATCTCCCGCAGAACAACACCGTTGTGATTCATCCCCATTGTGGACAGCTCGTGTGCACAACCCCCGCTCCAGCGCGACACCGGTGACCGAAGGATCCGACTTTCCGGGGCGGGGCTCGCTGGTCTGGCGACCACACCCCGCGCTGCTGGTGATCGGCGGCCTGGCCGCGCTCGGTTCCGTCGCGTCGGCCGTCCTGTCGTCGGACCCGCTCGATCGGCTGGTCGCGGTCTTCCTCGCCCTGGTCTTCATCGGGGTGACCGTCGTCGGCCGCCGGCGGCGGCTGGTCGGCGGCCCCCGGGGGCTGCTCGTGCAGCGGTTCTCCGACACCCGGATCGTCCCGTGGTCGCAGGTGCGCAGCGTGCACAGCGCGCGATCGGCGCGGCTGGGCATCGCCAACACCACCGTCGAGATCGACCTGCTGGACGACGATCTGCTGGTCTTCGGGCGGACCGAACTGGGGTCCGATCCCGCCGACGTCGCCGATGTCCTGATCCGGTGGTGGCGCGGCTGAGGGCGTCCTGCCGCCAGACGGTCAGTGCGCCGGGACGCAGGTGATGCCGCGGACGTTGTAGACGCAGAACCACTCGCCGATCTGGGCGTTGCGGAAGATCAGCAGGGCGGCGCAGACCACCAGCACCGCAACGGCCGTTCCCCACTGCCACTGCTGCCTGGTCTCCCTCGGCGGGAAGACCATAGAGGCACCCACGATGGCACCCACCACCAGCCCGCCGAGGTGCCCCTGCCAGGAGATCCCAGCGAACTGGAACGTCACATACACGTTCAGCGCCAGCACGATCAGCAACGGCCGCAGTTCGTAGTTGAGCCGTTTGAAGGTGACCAGCAGCGCGCCCATCAGGCCGTAGATCGCCCCGGAGGCCCCGATCGTCGGCGTGAACAGCCCGCTGAACAGCATCACGCTGATTGATCCACCGAGCAGGCTGAGCAGGTAGATCACCAGGAACCTGCCGCGGCCGAGGATCCGTTCGAGCGGGATGCCAAGGATGTACAGCGAGATCATGTTGGTCGCGATGTGGATGAGGTTGGCGTGCAGGAAGCCCGCCGTCAGCAGCCGCCAGTACTCCCCGGACGCCACCTCGATCGGCAGCAGCGCGCCGTGCTGGTACGCGGCCGAGTCGGACAGATCCATCGCGGACTGCGCCTGGACCGCGGTCAGCAGGAACGCCAGCAGGTTGATGCCGATCAGCACGATCGAGACCAGCGGCTTCTGGCCCAGCCGCGCACCGGACACCGTGCGCGGAGCCTGCTGGTCAACCCGTCCCTCGGCCACGCAGGCGCGGCACTGGAAGCCGACGCTCGCCGGCGTCAGGCACTCGGGGCAGGCCGGCCGGCCGCACCGGGAGCAGGCCAGCGCGGTGGCCCGGTCGGGGTGCCACGGGCACACGGCGACCGGCTGGGGTTGGTACCCGGCCGGTCCCTGTGACGGGTGCGGCGGTGGAGTGCTCACGTGGTCAGGCCCCGTACCGCCGCTGCCGGATCGATCAGACCGAGGCGGGCGCGTCGGTGTCCTCGACGCTGATCGAGGTGATCACCACATCGTCGGCGGGCCGGTCGAACCGGTCCGTCTTGGTGCTCTCGATGCTGTCGACGACGTCGCGGGATGCCTGGTCGGCGACCTCACCGAAGATCGTGTGCTTGTAGTTCAGGTGCGGGGTCGGGCCGACGGTGATGAAGAACTGCGAACCGTTGGTTCCGGGGCCGGCATTGGCCATCGCCAGCAGGTAGGGCTTGTTGAAGGACAGTTCCGGGTGGAACTCGTCGGCGAAGGTGTACCCGGGACCGCCGCGGCCGGTGCCGGTCGGGTCACCGCCCTGGAGCATGAAGCCGGAGATCACCCGATGGAAGATGGCGCCGTCGTAGAACGGTCCGCTCGTCTCGCCCGACGCGTTCTTGGTCGTGTACTTCGCGGTGCCCTTGGCGAGGCCGACGAAGTTGTTGACGGTCTTCGGCGCCTGGTTCGGGAACAGCTCGATCCGGATGTCGCCGCGGTTGGTGTGCAGGGTTGCGTAGAGGCTCACGGTGATCCATCCTGCCACGGCGTGCGGGCCGCCCCGCCCGGCTGGCACCGATCCGGACCGTGCGCGGGGGGTCAGAGACCCAATTTCTCGACCGTCATGACGACCATCTGCCGGCCCTTGATCGACTGTTGCTGGTTCGATTCCGCCACGATCGCGATGGTGCCCTTGGAGACCGCGTACACCGAACCGTTGTCGGTGACCATCGACCCGCCCGTCCAGCCGGGGGGCTGGTTCGCGGGATTGGACGCCTCGATCGGCACGTGCGCGTCCACCGCGGCGACAGCGGCCTGCGGGGTGTCGGCCTCGATCACCCGGACCGATGCCAGCGCGCCGCCGTCGGACCTGCTGAACACGCAGATCGGGTAGGGCTCGACGGCGATGACCTGCGTCGTCCCGGTGCGCTGGCCGTTGATCTGCGCCACGGCGTCGTCCGACAGGTAGGGGCACGGACCGTCCACCGGTGCGGGTTCGGAGGTGGCCGGCGGAGGGGCGGCGGTGATGGTGTTGCCGGCGGCCGTCGACGTCACGGTGGTCGCGATCTCGCTGGTCAGCGTGCCTGCGGTGACCGTCCTGGTGCTCGCCGGGGGCGCCGCGGTCGTACCGGTCGGCCCGGCCTGGGTCGATGAGCAGCCGGTCGCCAGCACCAGGAGCACGGCGGTCGCCAGTGCGATCCTCCCCCGGGTCGACATGAGCACACCGTAACGCGGCCATCACCGGGCGACGTGCGTCGACAGGCTGTGCGGGCCTCCCGAGTACCCTCGGCAAGCGAAGTCATCGCTGCGGCGCACGGGGGATCCGGTGCCGCGGACCCGGCAGTGGAGGCAAGCGCAGATGGTCGTCACCCAGCGTCGGAACACCACCCAGCGGGCGGCGATCCTGCAGGTGCTGGCGGGTACGGACGAGTTCGTCTCGGCCCAGGACCTGCACGGGGCGTTGCGCTCGTCGGGTTCGACGATCGGTCTGGCGACGGTGTACCGGGCGCTGCAGGACATGGCCGGCGGCGGAGACCTGGACACCGTCCGTACTGCCTCCGGCGAGGTGCTGTACCGGCAGTGCGCGCAGCCTGCACACCATCACCACCTGGTCTGCCGCCAGTGCGGGCGCACCCAGGAGGTCGAAGCGCCGAGCGTCGAGAAGTGGGCCAGGACGGTGGCGGCCGAGTACGGCTACACCAACATCAACCACGAACTCGAGCTGTTCGGCACCTGCGCCGAGTGTTCGACCGGAGGCCAGGCGCCGGACCCGGTCTGATCACGGAACCAGCGCCGGCTCGTCCGGAGCGGACAGGCTCAGCGTGCAGTCCGCGACGGCCGGCGAGCGGCGGATCTCCGCCTCCACCGCGCGCAGCCGCAGCGCCAGATGCGTCTCGGTGTCGTCACCGGTCAGGTCGACGTCGGCCACCAGGTACACCTGCCTGGGCCCGATGAACTCGAGCCGCAGCGCCGTGACGTGATCCACCGCGGGCAATGCCATCAGCGCGGTCAGCGCGGCGGACCGGGCCTCAGGGCTCACTTCCTGGCCGATCAGGAACTGCCGGTTCCGATTGATCAGCACAACGGCGACGACGGCCAACAATACGCCGACGAGGATCGAACCGATGGCGTCCGGGGTCGGCGAGCCGGTGATCTGGTGCAACGCAAGGCCACCGAACGCCAGCAGCAGGCCGATCAGCGCGGCCGCGTCCTCGGCGAACACCGCGCGCAGGGTCGGATCCGAGGTTGCCAGGACGTGGTCGAACAGATCGCGGTGCAGGTCGGTAGCCTCCCGTTTCGCCTGCCTGGTGGACTGCAGGAACGACACCCCCTCGAGCACGAACGACACCCCGAGAACGATGTAGCCGACGACGAAGTCGGTCGCCGGCTCCGGATCGAAGAGCTCCTGGACGCCGTGCATGATCGACACCGCGGCACCGGCGACGAACAGTCCCAGCGCAGCGAACAGCGACCAGACGTACGCCTCCCGGCCGAAGCCCAGCGGGTGGCCGGGCGCCGGTGGACGCCGCGAGCGTTTGTCCGCGACGATCAGGAAGATCTCGTTGCCGGTGTCCGCCCAGGAGTGCGCGGCCTCGGCGACGAGCGAAGCCGAGCCGGTGATCATCGCGGCCCAGCTCTTCGACACGGCGATCAGCAGGTTCGCGCCGAACGCGATCAGGATGGTCAGCGTGCTCTCGGATGTGCCGGAGTCGGCGGAGCCGCCCGACGCCGACCCGAGGGTGATGATCGGTCCTGGACCGGTCACCGGCTCCGGGGCCTCCGCATCGTCACCGGGGCCGTTCGGCTCGTCACGGACCGGGCGATCGCTCACCACGGCGGCACCGCCCTGCGCGGGCGACCGCCGGTCCAGCACCATGACGTCATGACGGGAACTCCGAGATGAAGCGCAGCGCGGGTCTGCTGCTGTACCGGGTCACCGGCGCTGATCCCGAGGTGCTGCTGGTGCACATGGGCGGTCCCTTCTGGGCGCGCAAGGACGAGCATGCGTGGTCAATTCCCAAGGGCGAGTTCACCGACCCGGAGAACCCGCGCGACGTGGCGATCAGGGAGTTCACCGAGGAACTCGGATCGACGCCACCGGACGGTCCGGAGGGCGATCTGGGTACGGCGAAGCAGAGCGGGAAAGCGGTCACCATATATACGCGGGAGGCTGATTTCGACGCCGCCTCCTGCCGTAGCAACACCTTCGAGATCGAGTGGCCGCCGCGCTCCGGCCGGTTGCAGAGCTTCCCCGAAGTGGACCGGGCCGAGTGGTTCGGGCTGGACACCGCCCGGCAGAAACTGGTGAAGGGGCAGGTCGTGTTTCTCGACCGGCTCAGCGCCGTCCTGACGGCCGCCGATCCGGCCGGCTGAGTGCTGGGTCGCCGGATGGGACAGCAGCGCGCAACAGTCCTAGCGTGGGGTCGGGACACGGAGGGCCCGGTATCCGGGCAGACAGGGACGGCACCGATGAAGCGTCGATCACTCGCGGCCGTCGCGGCTGCACTGCTCATCTCCACACTCGTCGCCTCGTGTGGCTTCTTCCGTGACGCGGGCGCGCAGACCACCCAGCAGCGCACCATCTCCGGAGTCACCGCGGTCCGGGTGCTCACCAGCGGTGACCTGACCATCACCGCCGGCAGTACCGAGACGCTCAGCGTCACCGCCGGCGAGAACCAGATGGCCGGGCTCACCTCTCAGGTGATCGACGGCACGCTGATCCTGGACAACAAGTCCAACGACTTCTCCGACGGGCGCATCAGTTACGCGTTGACGGTTCCTCCGCTGCAGGCCGTCGAGCTCAGCGGGTCCGGCGGAGTCGACGGCGTCGGTGTCCTGACCGGGGATGCACAGATCAGCGTCACCGGATCCGGCAATGCCACGTTGACCGGCCTCGACCTGTCGGGTGTGACAGTCGACATGACCGGCTCGGGCAACGTGACAGTCGCCGGCCGGGCGACGTCGCAGCAGGTCACCGGCACGGGATCGGGTAATTACCAGGCCGGTGAGTTCGCCACCGAACGCGCGGATGTCCGGCTCAGCGGATCGGGTGACGCCGTAGTGGACGTCACCGGGTCCCTGTCGGCGACGGTCACCGGAAGCGGTTCAGTCACCTATACCGGCAACCCTGCGGAGGTGAACCGGTCCACCACCGGCAGCGGCGATGTCGTCCCGGGCTGATCGAAACGGTAACGAGGGTCACCTGCATGAAAGTCGCAGGAACCCTCTTTCGACCGCGACGGTTTGTAGACTGAGGGAGCTGGATCGATCCAGAGCCCGTCGTACCACCGGGCACCACGAGGGCGATGACGCCCCTCCCGTCGCGCGGCATCGAAGCCCCCGACTCCATTGAGTAGTTATCCACTGAGAAGTTCGGCTCCTTCGGCATTCCGCTCGAAGGTCCATTCGGAGATCGCTGCCCCGTTCAGAAAGTCATAAGCACCATGGACCTCTCCGATGAGGGGTGGCCAGCCGACAGCGAGGCCGGGCTGACCGCACATCCCACGTTCGACACCGATCCCGCGGTGACCACCGACCACCTGCGTCGCCTCTGGCAGGCGGGCGGCCGGAGCATCACTGTCACCTATGACGAGACGACGGTCCGCCACCGCGCGTACCTCGCACACCCACGTACCGATATCTGAGGAGAACCACCATGAACGACATTCGCCAGATGTTCCGCGCAGCCCCCGGCATGGTCATCACCGTCGGCTCGCTGCTGGCCGTTGCCGCCCTGCTCGGCGTCACCGCGCTGATCATCAGCTGATCGCCACCCAAAAGATCACCAAGAAGATCGCCACCCAGAAGATCACCACCGAGAAGTTCGCCGAGCCCCAACGACCAACGGGACAGCTGCCAATCATGGACCAGGCCGGCTACGACGACGCCTTTCTGCAACTGACCGGCACACCGGAGCTGACCGCCGCCGCGGCGGCGGTCAGCAACCGTGAGCACCTGCGGCGGGACGTCGTGCGCGTCGCGAGCAGTCTGTTCTGCGCGGACGGGCTCGACCCGTCGGTCGTCAGCTTTGCCGCGGTGCGCCTCGCGGCGCACTGGGGCCGCAACGAGGAGGAGATCGACCTGATGATCGCGCACCGTTTGTTGCTGACGGCAACGGGTTTGATGGCGGCCTCTGAAGCGGCCGGCGAGCACACCACCCTTCATGGATGAGGCCAACCGCGCCCTCCCCTGGCACGGTCGGTGAAGGCGACGACCGCCGCCGGGTTCAGGAGGGATCGTCAGTGCCGACGTTCAAGGGAAAGATCGCGCTCGATATCCGTGATTCGACGCCCGACTGGGAGCCGTACCTCGCGCCGAAGGCGGCCGAGGGCGCGCCCAACGTGCTGTTCATCGCCTGGGATGACGTCGGCTACGGGACGATGGATGTCTTCGGCGGGCCCGTGGAGACGCCGACCATGCGGCGCATCGCCGACCGCGGCGTTCGCTACTCGAATTTCCACACCACGGCACTGTGCTCGCCCACCCGCGCATCGCTGCTGACCGGCCGGAATGCCACCTCCAACGGCATGGCCACCATCGCCGAGTTCAGCTCCGGTTTTCCCGGGATCTCCACCAGAATCCCGTTCGAGAACGGTTTCATCTCAGAGGTTCTGGCCGAGCACGGCTACAACACGTATTGCGTCGGTAAGTGGCACCTGACGCCGGGCGAAGAGACCAGCATGGCCGCGTTCAAGGGCCGGTGGCCGCTGGGCCGGGGCTTCGAGCGGTTCTACGGATTCCTCGGCGGCGAATCGAGTTCGTGGTACCCGGATCTCATCCACGACAACCATTCCATCGATCCGCCGGCCACCCCGGAAGAGGGCTACCACCTCTCGAAAGACCTTTCGGATCAGGCGATCCGGTTTGTCCGGGACGCCAAGGTCGTCGACCCGGACAAGCCGTTCTTCCTGTACTTCGCCCCGCAGGCCGGCCATGCGCCGCACCATGTGTTCTCCGAATGGGCCGACAAGTACAAGGGCCGATTCGACGAGGGGTACGAGGCCATGCGCGCCGGAATCCTCGAGCGGCAGAAGGAACTCGGGCTGCTGCCGGCGGACACCGAACTGTCCGTGATCAACCCGCATGGGGAGCCGTCGGCCACCGGGCCGGACGGCCAGCCCTGGCCTGTGCTGGACACGGTCCGGCCGTGGGACACCCTGTCCGACGACGAGAAGCGGCTGTTCTGCCGGATGGCCGAGGTCTTCGCCGGGTACATCTCCTACGCCGACGACCAGCTCGGCCGGCTGATCGACTTCCTGGAGTCCTCCGGCGAACTCGACAACACCATCGTTGTGGTGATCTCGGACAACGGCGCCAGCGGAGAGGGCGGGCCCAACGGCTCGTTCAACGAGTGGCGATTCTTCAACGGGGTAGCCGACACCACCGCGGAGACCCTGCCGCACATCGACGAGTTGGGCGGACCGAAGTCCTATAACCACTACAACACCGGGTGGGCGTGGGCTCTGGACACCCCGTTCCCGTACTGGAAGCGCTGGGCCGGTTACGAGGGCGGCGTCTCCGACATGTGCCTGATCTCGTGGCCGGCGAAGATTCCCGCTCAGGCGGCTGTGCGCCACCAGTACGTGCATGCCGTCGACGTCGTGCCGACGGTGTACGAACTGCTCGACATCACACCACCCGCAGTTCTCAAGGGCTATCCGCAGAACCCCATCGAGGGCGAGAGTTTCGCCGCGTCCCTCATCGATCCGAGCGTCCCGGGAAAGTCGACGCAGTTCTACACGATGCTGGGCCAGCGATCGATCTACCACGAGGGCTGGCTGGCCTGCACGGTTCACCCGCCGCTGTCCGGGTGGGGCAAGTTCGAGACCGACGTCTGGGAGCTCTACGACATCGAGCACGACCGGTCGCAGAGCACCAACCTCGCGGACAAGGAACCTGTCCGGCTGCAGGCCATGAAGGACCTCTGGTTCTACAACGCCGGCATCTTCCACGGCCTGCCGCTGGACGACCGGTCCGCCCTCGAACAGATCACCGCCGTTCGCCCGCACGGCGCACCCGACCGCGACCACTACATCTACTACCCGGACTGCGCGTCGGTCCCGGAACAGTCCGGCGTGCTGATCGGCGGCCGGTCCTACACGATTGCCGGCAGCGTCCAGATGGATGCGGCCGACGCGGAGGGCGTCATCTACGCCCACGGCGGCATCGCCGGCGGGCACAGCCTGTACGTGAAGGACAGCCGGTTGCACTACGCGTTCAACTGGGTCGGCACCTACCTGCAAGAGATCCACGGTGATCGCGACATCTCGCCGGGCTCACACGTTCTCACCGCGGAGTTCACCGCCACCGGCCGCAGCACCGACCCGAAGATGCCCGGCGCGCGCGGCGACCTGGTCCTGTACGTGGACGGTGTGCAGGTGGGGGCCGGCGAGATCACCACCCAACCCGGCTACTTCTGCGTCGTCGGCGACGGCATCACGATCGGCAGGGACGATGCCTCGCCGATCACCTCCGACTACCAAGGCCCGTTCCCGTTCACCGGGGGGAGCATCGACAAGGTTGTCGTCGACGTGTCGGGCGAGCGGTTCATCGATCACGAGGCTCAGGTTCGCGCGTGGCTCAGCCTGGACTGACCGAGCGGGCGAGTGGAACCGGAGATGCGCCGGGCGGGATGCTTCTGCCGCCCGGCGCCCCGCGGGCGTTCCACCTGCTCGCCAAGCCGACGGGCGCAGTCTGCAATCTGGACTGCACGTACTGCTTCTTCCTGTCGAAGGAGATGCTCTATCCGGGAAGCCGTTTCCGGATGGCCGACGATCTTCTCGAGATCTATCTCCGGCAATTGATCGAGGCGCACGCACACTCCGCGGAAGTGGTCGTCGGCTGGCAGGGCGGCGAGCCGACGATGATGGGCCTGGACTTCTTCCGCCGTTCGGTGGAGCTGGCCGAGACGATGCGGCTTCCCGGGCAACGGCTGGTGTACACCATCCAGACCAACGGCACGCTGATCGACGACGACTGGGCTGCCTTCTTCGCCGAGAACGGCTTTCTGGTGGGCCTTTCGATCGACGGCCCACGCGAGATCCACGACACCTACCGGGTGAACAAGGCAGGCAGGGGCAGCTTCGACAAGGTCATGGCCGGCCTCGCTGCGCTGCAGCGACACGGGGTCGAGTGGAATGCACTCACGACCGTGCACTCCGCGAACCAACGCGCCGGCCGGGAGATCTACCGGTTCCTGACCGACCAGTGCGAGGCGCGGTACCTGCAGTTCATCCCGATCGTCGAACGCACGACGCGGGCGCTGTTGCCGATCACCGATGTGGGATGGGGTGACGGCGTACGGGACCGGCCCCTCTACGTGCAGGACGGCGACCTCGTCACCGACCGGTCGATCGCACCGGACGGATTCTCACGCTTCATGATCGATGTCTTCGAGGAGTGGAAGCGCCGCGACATCGGCACCGTCTACGTGCAGATGTTCGACGTCGCGTTGGCGAACTGGTACGGCGAAACACCGAGCCTCTGCGTCCACTCCGAGACGTGCGGCCTGGCCGTCACTCTCGAGCACACGGGCGATCTGTACTCGTGCGACCACTTCGTCGAGCCCCAGTACAAACTCGGCAACATCCGCGAACATCGGCTGATCGACCTGATCGTCCTCCCACAGCAGCAGGCCTTCGGCCGCGACAAACGCGAGTCACTGCCGCAGTACTGCCTGGACTGCGATGTTCGGTTCGCCTGTCACGGCGGCTGCCCGAAGGACCGTTTCACCACGACTCCCGACGGCCGGTCCGGGCTCAACTATCTCTGCCCGAGCTACCGCGGATTCTTCACGCACATCCGCCCGGCGATGGCGGACATGACCGCGCTGTTGCGGGCGGGTGGAGCACCCGCGTCCTTGATGTCGATCTACACCGCGGAAGACGCCGGACGGGGACGGAACGAACCGTGCACCTGCGGGTCCGGCAGGAAGTGGAAGGTCTGTCACGGTCGTTGAGCCACCGCGTCAGCCGGAACCGACGAGCAGTGCGGCACCCTCGCCGGTGAGCTCGCCGGCCGCAGGGCCGCGCCCGGTGAGCAACAACAGCAACGGCCCCATCGAACCCCGGATCGGCGGGTCCGCGATGATCTCCCCGGTCGGCCGGGCCGCGGCCCGCTTCGCCTCCTCGAACATGCACCGGTTGAAGTTTCCCCTTGCCCGGATCAATGCCGGGATCACCTCCAGAGTCTCGACCAGAGCGAACGAGGCGACATGAACCGCAACATCTCTCATCGACCAGCCGGGTCAGACCGAGGGGTGCTCCCATTCCTCCGGACCCAGGTCCTGAAGGATGACTGCCAGCGCAGCGCGCTCGTCGTCGATCACTCTTCACACCGTGTCGTCGTCCACCGCGATCACTCCAGTTGTCGGCGAGTGTGACCGACCGATTCAACCAGGCGAGCAGAGCGCAGTTCGGCGCAGGTGACCCTGATGCGCAGCTGTTTAACAGATGTTGACGCGCGCGAAACGACCGTCGGTCACAGCACGGCGACGCGGTGAGATCATCTCCACCATGACCGTCGCACACGCGCAGAGCATCGCCTACCCGGCACCGGGATCCCGGCCCTCCCGTCGCGAGCCGGAGCACCTGGACCCGCACGTCATCGTGCTGTTCGGGGCGTGTGGTGACCTTTCCCGCCGCAAGCTCCTCCCCGGGCTGACACACCTGGCGCTGTCGGCGCTCACCCCGGACGTCCGGGTGGTGGCAACCTCGCTCGAGGACATGGACAGCGAGAGCTTCCGGCACTTCGCGCACGAGGCCGTCACCGAGTTCAGCAGCCGGCCGTTGAACGAGGAGCAATGGACGTCCTTTGCCAGCAAACTGCGGTACGTCCCCCAGGGCGCCGGTCCGGAGGCGTTGGCCGCCGCCGTGCACGAGGCAGAGGTCGAACTCGGCGAGAACGTCCTGCGACTGCACTATCTGAGCGTCCCGCCGAAGGCGGCGCTGGCCGTCGTCACGATGCTCCGTGACGCCGGCCTCGTCGAGCGGTCCAGGGTGGTGATGGAGAAGCCGTTCGGCACCGACCTGGAGAGCGCGATCCAGCTGAACGATCAGGTGCACGGCGTCTTCCGGGAGAGCCAGGTGTTCCGGATCGACCACTTCCTCGGCAAGGAGGCGGCGCAGAACATCCTGGCGTTCCGCTTCGCCAACGGCCTTTTCGAGCCGATCTGGAACCGCAACTTCATCGACCACGTGCAGATCGACATCCCGGAGACACTCGGGCTGGATCGCCGCGCCGGGTTTTACGAGGCCACCGGCGCGTACAAGGACATGGTGGTCACCCACCTGTTCCAGGTGATGGCCTTCGTCGCGATGGAGCCGCCGACCGCGCTCGAACCGCGGGCGATCAGCGAGGAGAAGAACAAGGTATTCCGGTCGCTGCTGCCCATCGATCCGGACCAGGTGGTCCGCGGCCAGTACATCGGCTATCGCGACGAGGACGGGGTGAACCCGGAGTCCGACACCGAGACGTTCATCGCCCTCAAGGCGCGCATCGACAACTGGCGCTGGGCAGGCGTGCCGTTCTACCTGCGGACCGGGAAGAAGCTGGCGGAAGGCCAGCGGATCATCTCCATCGCGTTCAAGGAAGCCCCCAAGTCGATGTTCCCGCCGGGCTCGGGAGTTGGAACCCAGGGACCGGACCACCTGACGTTCGACCTGGCGGACGAGACCAAGGTGTCGCTGTCCTTCTACGGCAAGCGACCCGGACCGGGCATGCGGCTGGACAAGCTGAGCATGCAGTTCTCCACCCACGACACCGGCCGCGCCAACGACGTCCTGGAGGCCTACGAGCGCCTGCTGCTCGACGCCATGCGCGGCGATCACACTTTGTTCACCACCGCCGACGGTATCGAGAGCCTTTGGGAGCGGTCGATTCTGCTCCTCGACGACCCGCCGCCGGTCAAGCCCTACGCGCCGGGCTCCTGGGGCCCGAATGCCATTCACCAACTTGTCGCTCCGCACGCCTGGCGGCTCCCGTTCGAGAGGACCTGGCGGGCGCCGAGGTAACCGGCAGCGACTCGTCCCGGCACACTCATGGCGCAGCACTCGGTTGCCTTCTACTCTCTTCCTGGAGTGCCTGACCAGCGGAGATGACGTGGCCGACCCTGCCAGCCCGACCCCTGTGGGATTGACCGTCGGCGTGCTCGGGCCACTCACCGTTCGCCGTGACGGCGCACCGGTCGTGCTCGGCGGGCACCGGCAGTCCGCCGTGCTGGTCGCGCTTGTCATCGAGCAGGGGCGGGTCGTGTCGACCGACGCCCTGCTGGACGCGGTGTGGCCCGATTCGCGGCCGGCCGCTCCGCAGGCAGCCCTGCAGGCCCACGTGTCGCATCTGCGCAAGCGCCTCGATCCCGACGGCCGGCCCGGGCTGCGCAGCGCATCCGTCGAGCGGGTCGGCTCCGGCTACGCGCTGCGCGTCCCGGACGACGCGGTCGACGCCTGGCGGTTCGAGTCCCTGGTGCGGGCGGCCGCCGGGCAGTCCGGCCGGCAACTCGCCGGGACACTCGATACCGCCCTCACCCTCTGGCGCGGGCCGGCGCTACCGGAGTACGCGGACGAGGCCTGGGCCCGGCCGACCGTCCAGCGATGGACCGAACTCCGCGCGGCCACCCGTGAACGGCTGTATGCGGTGCGCCTGGAGACGGGCGAAAGCGCGCTGTTGGTCCCTGAACTGGAGGCCTTCGTCGAGGAGGCGCCGCTGCGGGAGGAACGGTGGCGGCTGCTCGCCCTGGCGCTCTACCGATCCCACCGGCAGGCCGACGCGCTGGCCGCGCTGCGCAGGGTACGAGACCTGCTGGCCGAAGAGCTCGGCGTCGACCCGGGTCCGCCGCTGCGGTCACTCGAGGCGGAGATCCTCGCCCAGGCAGCCAGCCTGCAGGCACCGCTGCCTGTCGTCGAGAAGGGTCCGGCTTCGATCGCTACAGCGCCGATCGATACAGCGTCGCCCGGGCAGGCGTCGCTCGGGCCGGCGCCGCTCGGGCCGGCGTCGGCCGGTCTGCCGGCCGTCCCGGGTGCCGCTCCGACGGGCATCGTCGAGCGGGCGGCCGATCTCGCTGCCATCGACCGCGTGCTGTCCTCGGGGACGGACGGCGATGGCCGGGTGGTGCTGATCGAGGGGCCGGCGGGAATCGGCAAGACCAGCCTGCTGCGGGAGGTCAGAAGCAGGGCGGGCTCGGCGCGGGTGCTGGCCGCCCGCGGAAGCCAACTGGAGCGCGAGTACGGATTCGGTGTGGTCCGGCAGCTGTTCGAGCCGCTCGTGGCCGGCGGCAGCCAGGACGCCATCTTCGCCGGAGCGGCAGGCCCTTCCCGCTCTGTGTTCCAGCAGGCCGATGCCGACCAGTCCGGCGACACCGTCTTCGGTGTGCTGCACGGATTGTATTGGCTCGCAGCTGGTCTCGCCGCCGCAGGGCCGATTGTCATCACGGTGGACGACGTCCAGTGGTGCGATGTCGGATCACTGCGTTTCCTCGGCTTTCTCGCGCATCGCCTCGAGGGTCTGCCGATCGTGCTGGTGGTCACCCTGCGCACTGGCGAGCAGCATGCCAACGAGGACCTGCTGGCCGAGATCGTTTCGGAGGCAGGCGTTGTCGTCATCACACCGCGGCCCCTGAGCAACGTCGGGGTGCACGACCTGGTGCGCAGCCAACTCGGCGCGGAACCCGACGACGCGTTCGTCGCGACCTGCCGGCGCACGACCGGCGGCAACCCGCTGCTGCTCCGGCAGTTGCTCAGAGCGCTGGACGCGGACGGCGTCCGGCCGGCCGCCGCCAACGCCGACACGGTCCGCGCGATCGGTTCTCGCGCGGTGTCCAGCCTGGTGCTGCGGCGCTTCACCAGGCTGCCGGCCGAGAGCCGCTCGGTGGCCAGGGCCGTCGCGGTGCTCGGCGACGGCGCGACGCTGACGCTCGTGGCCGAACTTGCCGAACTCCCGCCGGGCACCGTCGCCGAGGCCATCGGATCGCTGGCCAGGAGCGAGGTCCTCCGCCCTGACTACCCGCTCGAATTCGTCCATCCACTGGTTCACGACGCCGTGTACGGCGACATCCCGCTCGGGAGCAGAGAGATGCAGCACGAGCGGGCCGCGCGGTTGATGGCCGAGGCGGGATTCGCCGCGGAGCAGGTCGCGGCCCAGTTGCTGAAGTCACCGCCGCGCGGCGACCCGCGCACGGTCGAGGTCTTGATGGCGGCCGCCGCACGCAGTGTCACCCGCGGCGCGCCGGACGGCGCCGCCACCTACCAGCGTCGGGCGCTCGCCGAACCACCGGCCGCGCACTTGGAGGGTCAGATCTTCCTCGAACTCGGCCGGGTGGAGACGATGACCGACGTGCCCGCCGCGCTCGAGCATCTCACGGCGGCCTACCGGCGACTGACCGACGTCCGGGACCGCGCCGACGCCGCCGTGATGCTCGGCCGCGTCGAGATCTTCGCCGGCGCCCGCGGCCACGCCAAGGACACCGCTGATTCCATCATCGACGAACTCGGTCCCGAACACGACGACGAACGCCAATGGCTGCTTGCGATGTCGCGGATCAGCAAGCACATGCATTCTCTCGGCCCGCCCGCCGACGAGCAGCCGGCGGTCGTCGGGACCGGCCCGGGCGCGCGCAGTCTGGCCACCACACTGTCCTGGGAGGTGACGCTGGCCGGCGTCGACCGGCAGCGGGCGATCGACCTGGCGCGATTCGCGCTCGACGGTCCGGTGCTGGACGACGTCGACCAGGGCTTCATGGGCGTCATCGCACGCAACGTGCTGCAGATCGCCGAGGCCGAGCCGGCCGGTCAGTGGGACGACGCGCTCGCGAAGGCGTACCGCCGGGGCAGCCTTTTCGCCGTGCTCGGCGCGCAGGTGTGGGGCGGCTACTGGCACTGGACGGTCGGTGACCTGGACGAGGCTCTGCAGTGGCTCCGCAACTGCACGGAGCAGAACGATCTGTGGGGGGCGCACCAGATCGGGCAGACCTATACCGACGCCTTCATGATCGAGGTACTGGCGGACCGTGGCGATCTCGCCTCCGCGCAGGCGCTGCTCGACCGGAACCCGGCGTACTGGAATCTGATCAGCGAGGGCCATGCGCTGTTGCTGAGTGCGCGGGCCAGGGTGCTCACCGAGCAGGGCCGCCTCGACGAGGCGCGCCGGGTGATCGACCGGGTCCGGGAGCTCAGCGACGGGCTCGAGAACCCGGCATGGCGTTCGTGGCAGTCGCCGCTCGCCATCGTCCTCGCGGCCTCCGGGGACGTGCGGCAGGCACGCGAGCTGCTCGACGTCGACCTGGCGTTCGCGCGGCGCTGGGGCACCGCGCGCGGTGTCGGGCGCGTCCTGCGGCTGCGCGGCAGCCTACCCGGCGGTGACGTCGAGGACCTTCGTTCTGCGGTGGCCGTTCTGGCGCAGCGCCCTGCGCGGTTGGAGCTGGCGAAGGCGCAAGCGGCCCTTGGCATGCGGCTCTCAGCTGCCGGGAGCGCCGTGTCCCGCGAGGCGGCCGACGCCCTGCAGGCGAGCTTTGTTCTGGCGGCGCAGTGCAGCGCCGCCGGACTCCGCCGTCGGGTCGAGGACCAACTCGGACGGCTCGGCCTCCCGGTGCCGCCCGTCCCGCGGCGGACCGCCCTGACCACGACAGAGCGCCGGATGGTCGAGATGTCCCTCGACGGCGCCTTCGACCAGGAGATCGCGCAGGCCTTGTTCATCACCCCGCCGACGGTCAGGCAGACGCTGGCAGCGGTGCGCGACCGGCTCGGCGTCACGTCGAACGATCAGCTCAGGGCGGTCGCCGCCCATCGGTAGCGGCCGGCTGACAGCACCGACAGCCACTGACGTCGGCCTGACAGTCCCGCTTCAGCCGTTCTTCAGTGGTTCTCAACCGGCGGAATCCAGGGTGGTGCCAATCAGGAAGGGCCGTAGGGCCACCCACCAGGAGGATCCAGCAATGAGCATTCAGGACATCGCCCGGCCGGGCACCGAGCGCCGGACCCGCGCGGAATCACTGCGCGGATTGTGCGGCGGTGCAGTCCATCTGCCCGGTGACCCCGGCTTCGACGAGGCGCGAATGGCATGGAATCTCGCCGTGGACCAGCGACCCGCCGCGGTCGCCTACCCGGCAACGGCGGAGGAGACGGCAGAAGTGGTTCGCGCCGCAGCAGCAGCGGGACTGCGCGTCGCCCCGCAGAGCACCGGGCACAACGCCGGACCGCTCGGCCGGCTCGACGATGTGGTGATCGTCCGGACGTCGGCGATGACGCAGGTCAGCATCGACCCGGTGCGTCAGGTGGCCAGGGTCGGTGGGGGCGTGCTGTGGCTTCCGGCAGTCGAGGCCGCTGCGGCTCAGGGCTTCGCGACGCTGCACGGGTCATCCCCGGACGTCGGTGTCGCCGGCTACTCACTGGGCGGCGGCATGGGTTGGTACGCAAGGAAACTCGGGCTCGCGACGAACAACATCACCGGCCTCGAGGTCGTCACCGCGGACGGCACGGTCCGGTGGGCCGACGCCCAGCAGAATCAGGAGCTGTTCTGGGCGCTGCGTGGTGGCGGCGGCAGCTTCGGCATCGTCACGGCGCTGGAGTTCAGGATCTTCCCGTTCCGGTCGGCGTTCGGCGGGATGATGGTCTGGGATCGCACCGAAACCGAGCGGGTGCTGCGCCGGTGGGTCGTCTGGACCGGGGACGCCCCCGACGAGGTGACCACGTCCTTCCGGGTGCTCAACCTCCCGCCGATTCCGGACATCCCGCCGCCGTTCCGTGGCCGGTCGCTCGTCGTGATCGACGGCGCGGTGCTGGCCTCGGACGAACGGAGCAGCGAGATCCTCGCCGCCCTCCGGGATCTGAAGCCTGAGATCGACACGTTCGGCAGGATGCCTGCCGCGTCACTCGTCGGGATTCATATGGATCCGGAGGGACCGACTCCGGCCGTCTCCAACACCGTGATGCTGGACGGGATGCCGGACGCGGCGATCGACACCTTCGTTGGTCTGTCCGGCCCGGACTCGCAGTCGTCTCTGCTGATGAGCGAGCTGCGCCAACTCGGCGGCGCGCTCGGCCGTCCGCACCCGGGTGCGGGAGCGCTGCCGATGCTCGACGGAGCGTTCGTCGCCTTCGGCGGGGGCATGGCGATGACGCCCGAGATGGGCGCCGCCACTCTTGCGGACGCCACTGCCTTCGTCGATGCGCTGTCGCCCTTCGGTTCGGCGCGGCAGTACCTGAACTTCGTCGAGCACGCGATCGACCCGAGCGTCGCCTACGACCCGGTGGCCTGGGGCCGGCTGGTGACGATCAAGTCTGCATTTGACCCCGACGGCATCATCGTCGGAAACCACTCGGTGCGCCGGACCTTCGAGATCGAGGACTGAGCGCACCTTCCCCGCAGCGGCGACCTCGGTTGCGCTGACCATCGTCCCGGCACCGTCCCCTCCGGTGCCGGGACGATCTGCGTTCGCCTACGCGATGCCCGCGCGTAGCAGCTCGATCTCCGACGCTCTGCTCTCCGGTCCTCCCGGCGTTTCGAGAATCACCGGTGCGCCCGCCTCGCGGACGATGTCGACGAGCGCCGCGGTGGCGATCTCGCCGTCGGCCAGCGGGGCATGGCGATCCCGGCCGGAGCCCGCTTCGTCGCGGGAGTTGTTGCAGTGCACCAGGTCGATCCGGCCGGTGATGGCGGTGACGTCCTTGACCGCGGTCGCCAGGTCGATGCCGGAGGCATGCGCGTGGCAGGTGTCCAGGACGAAACCCGGCCCGAATTCCCCCACCGCCTCCCAGAGCCGGGCGATCGCGTCGAGATGACGGGCCATCGCCTTGTCGCCGCCGGCGGTGTTCTCGATCAGGATCGGCAGCGGGAAGCCGCCCTCCGCTGCCTGTCGCTCGAACACCTTGCGCCAGTTCTGCACACCGACCGCCGGATCGGCGTCGGCGGTGACATGGCCGCCGTGCACGATCAAGCCCCTGGCGCCGAGCGCCGCGGCCGCCGTTGCGTGCGCGCCGAGCAACTTGCGGCTCGGGATGCGGATCCGGTTGTTCGTCGTCGCGACGTTCAGCACGTACGGGGCATGAACGTAGACCGCGAGGTCCGCGGACTGCAGTTCGGCGGCCCTGGGGTGTGGCTTCGGCGTCTTCCAGCCCTGCGGGTGTGCCAGGAAGATCTGCACTCCGTCGGCTCCCGACAGGCGCGCCTCGGCAACCGGATCGGCATCGTCCTCGCGTGCCCCGACATGGACACCCAGCATCGTCATGGTTCCCGAGGGTAGTGGCGTGTGCCGACAACGCCGGACCCGGAGCGGCCGCCGCTCGTGTCGAGCGGCAGCCGCACCGTCCTCAGGCGTTCCGTTGGTAGGAGCGGAAGGCCCGGGTCGCCACCCAGGTCATGACGAGCGCGAAACTCGCGAGCAGTCCGAGGGACCGCAAGATCACGATCGCATCAGGGTCCTGGCTCAACGCCTCGCGCCCCGCCACGACCGCCCACTCGAACGGGTTGAACCGCGCGACGTCGTGGACCCAGCCTGCTGAGAGTTCGGTGTCCATCAGTGCTGAGCTGAGGAACATGAGTGGGATCGTGAGCAGCTGCGAGATCCCGATCAGCGCGGTCTGGTCCCTGGCGATCAACGCCACCGCGTTGGACAGCGCAGAGAACGCTGCGGTCAGCAGCGCCGCCGCGAGCAGCAGGATCAGCACACCGCCGACCCCGCCGTCGAAGCGCGCCCCACCGAGCCAGGCCACCCCCAGCACGACGAGCGTCTGACCGACTATGAGCACCGCCTGATAGGACAGCGTCGAGACCGTGAGTGCGCCGCGGCTGGTCGGCGAGGTGAGCAACCGGTCCAACACGCCCCGCTGCATGTCCTGGATGTAGGCCGTTCCCGCCCAGGCACTGGCCAACAAGGCCATCATCATGACGATGCCGGGGGTCAGGAACTCCAGGTAGCTGCCCGCGCCCGCGAAGCCGGGGATGTCCACGACAGACCGGAACAACTGGCCGAACAGCAGCAACCAGATCAACGGCTGCAACAGGTTCATCGCCAGAAACGCCGGCACGCGCGCCGCGGCCCGCACGTGACGTCCGGTCAGCAGAGCGGTGTGGCGCAGCGGGGTCAGGCCACGCCGGCCCGGCTTGGCGGCAGGGTGGACCACGATCGCGGCGCTCACGCCGCCACCTCGGACGCCGGCGAGCCGGACTCGCTCATCACAGGGCGGAAACCCGACCCGGTGTAGGAGCGGTAGACGTCGTCCAGGCTGGGCCGGGAGACGGTTGCCTGCTCGACCCGGACGCCCGCGTCTTCCAGCGCGGCGAGTGCCGCGGGCAACGCCGTGGCCCCGTCGGCCGTGCGTACGCGCACCTCGCGGCCCTCGACGCTGATGTCCGCTGACCCGGTGACCCGCCCCACGATCGCCGCTGCCCGTTCGCCGTCGTCCGCTCGCACCTGCACGACAACGGCGTCGCCCTGCAGTTGCGCCTTGAGAGCGTCCGGCGTCCCGGTCGCAACGACCCGTCCCCGGTCGACGATCGCCAGCCGGTCGGCCAGGTGGTCGGCTTCCTCCAGGTAGTGCGTGGTGAGCAGGACCGTCACGCCGTCGTCGTCGGACATCCGTCGGATCTCGGCCCACAGCTCCGAGCGCGCCTCAGGGTCCAGCCCGGTGGTGGGCTCGTCGAGGAAAAGCACTTCCGGCCGATGCATGAGCCCGATCGCGATGTCGAGCTTGCGTGCCATGCCGCCCGAGTAGGTCTTCACCTGCCGGTCGCCGGACTCCCCGAGCGCGAACCTCGCGAGCAGATCCGCGGCGCGGGAACGTGCCGCACGTGTGCTCATGCCATGCAGCTGACCGGCGAGCACGAGGTTCTCGCGCCCGGTGTCCATCGGGTCGGCCACCTGCTTCTGGGCGACAAATCCGATCCTTCGCCGCACGAGGTCGGGCCGGGCCAGGACGTCCGCGCCGGCTACTGAAGCAGTCCCCGAGTCGGGGCGGCACAGGGTCGCCAGGATCTTGACCACCGTGGATTTGCCGGCGCCGTTCGGGCCGAGAAGCCCTAAGACACTGCCCTTCTCGGCGGCAAGAGTGACTCCGTCGAGTGCGTTCAATCGGGGCTTGCCGCGCCCGCCCGGGTAGGTCTTGACGAGCGCTCGCGCGTCCAGCGCGAACTCCCCATTGGGTGCCGTGGGTGCTGCCATGGTGCTGCCATGGTGCTCCTCCTTGCGGTAGGAGCCGCCCTGCGTGACGTACGGCGATAGGATCGCGGCACGCTCTGAGCCGACTGTTCGCAACAGGTTTCAGTTCACGCTGGGACGACTCGGATGCCAGGTGGCTCGGATGTTGACGCATCCGGGCCACCGTTCTTTCTCCTCCCGCGATGTACGGGAGGCGTTCTGGGCCCCGGCCGGACGCCGGGGCGGTTCAGCCGGACGTCACCGCCTGTTCGGCTGCGCGCGACGCGAGGTGGTGCGCCATTTCCTGCGCCAGATCGGCCGGGGAACGGCCCTGCGCGAGCTGCTCGTGCATCCGGACCCACAGGTCCTGTCCCCCCAGCTCGCCACGCCCCAACCGATCGACCAGAGACGCCACGAATTCACGCTCCGCCATGAGCATCGCCATGCGGTAGGTGAACTCCACGACGAGGAGTGAGCGCTCCGGTCAAGCTCTGACAGCCGAACCATCACGCCACTGTCGGACCCCGCTGGTACACACGTTCGAACGGCCGATGACATTGTGTCCGGCCGCCTCGAGAGTCGGAGAACGTCATGAAGGTGCTGGTCGCCACCACCCGGACACAGGGTGCGCGGAGCAACGATTTCGATTTCTGCGTGGAGGGCGAGCTGGTCTGGATAGGGGCGGTGTGCGCCGACGACCGCCGCGATCCGGACGGCGGCTGCGGCTGTGGGCGGGCGTTCGCCGGGATGAGCTCGCACCGGGGCACAACAACGGCCCGGGTCGCCGAGCTCGACCTCGACTTCGCGCACTACGCCGAGGCGCTCCGATCCAGCCTGAAGGCTCAGGGCTGGCCGACGCGGCAGGCCATCCCGATGGCCGGCGAACTGACCGATCTCGCCGACGATTTCCCGATCGGTGCGGTGCTCGAACGCCGCCTCGACGAGATCCGGTGGCGCAGCGTCTCACCGGCCGTCGGCTGATCACCGGCCGCGTCGCGGAAGCCGGACTGCCCGGCTGCGTCGCGGAAGCCGGACAGCCCGGCCGCGTCGCGGAAGCCGGACTGCCCGGCCGTGCTCGCCCGCTCCCGGGGGGTAGCGGGCGAGCACGCCGTCAACCCTCGCCCTCCGCGATGGCCAGCTCCACATGACGCCGGTCGATCCGCTCGGCCTCCGGGTCGTCCACCGCAAGAGTGAGCGCGGCGTGCAGCACCAGCAGGACGTTGCGGCGGACATCGGACGGGCTGCTCGCGTAGTAGTAGTGGACGGTGACCAGCGCGGCGTCGGCGAGGACGTCGCCGACCTCCACCGCAGGCAGACCCCGGGCACCGAAGGCCAACCCGATCCGCCGGTACAGGATGGCCGACACGGCACCCGCCGACGGAACCTGCGGAACCGTGATCGACCGGGACAGGAAACCGCGCGCCGCCCGGAACGCCGCGTCGTCCAGGTAGGTCGGGTGCACGGCGATGACGGCGGCCGCCGCCAGTTCCTCCGACATCAACCGCGGGATGGTGTTGAAGAACGCGGACCGGATGTGCCCGCTCTCCGGCAGCCAGGTGGTACTCAGCCAGCGATCGGTGTCATCCAGGACCAGCACCGGGGTGAGCCCGCGGGAGCGGAACAGGTCAAGGATCTGGCGTCCCTGGTCCATGATCTGGTCGCTGGTCGTACTCGGTTCCTGAACGGCCGCCTCCAGCTCGTACGCGAGCCGCACGGAGACCCCGGCCAGTCCCGGTGCGACACTGAAGCCCTTGCCGCGCTTGACCTTCGGCTGGGTCTCGCTCTCGATGGCCCTGGCCTGACGACCGCGCTCCGGCTCGGTCAGCTGGACCAGCCTGCTGACCACCTGCACCAGGTGACGGACGAACGCCACCGGGTCGCCGGCCACCGCCGGCCGCTCGACGGCCACCGGAATGGCCAGCGGAACCAGGTCCTCCACCAACGGATGCAGGGTCGCGGCGATGACGCTGGACTTCCCGGCACCGCTGGTGCCGACCAGCGTCACCCGCTCCGAGCGGCGCAGGGCGGCCGCGAGCGCCTGCTCGCAGCTGTGCGTGCCGGTCATCGTGTCGAACGGGACATGCGTCGCGTAAAGCTCCTGATGCCGCGGCGACGGGTTGAAAGCGCTGGTGTCGTGCAGGATCTCGAGATCCGCCCTACTCATGACGATCCACCCCGTCCGATCCCGTGCCTCCGGCGGGCTTCGTACCCCCGACGGACCCAGCACCCCCGACGGACCCAGCACCCTCAATGGACCCCGTATCCCCGACGAACTCCGTGGCCGGCGTCAGCCGGTACAGCTTCCGCGGGCGGCCACGCCCGGTGTTCTCCTCCCGCATCTGGACCAACCCCCTTCTCTCCAACTCCCCGATGACCTGCACCACACGCGGACGGGTCCAGCCCATCCGGTCGAGCAACTGCTGGTCCGATGCGCTTGCCCAGCCGATGCTCTCGAGTTCCTGAGCGAGCATCCGCGCCGGCCGGCTCACCTGTTCCAGTGCCGCTGCCCTCCCCCTCAATCCCTCCGTCAACCTCACTGCCTCGACGCCAGTCAACCCCCTGCCCCCGACAGTGGGCTCAACCAGCAGCTCCCTGGCGATTTCCAGCAGCCGGCGCGGGGTTTCGGGATCGGCCTGTGCGACGGCCGCGATCAGGCTCTCCTCCGCGACGCCGAGGGGCTTGTCGAACCTGAGCCGCAGCAGGTCGGCGACCTCGTCCGCTGTCAGCGGCGCCAGGCTCACCCTGGTGTCGAAGAAGACGTCCGCCGGCGGCCGCAGCAGACCGGCGGCATGTGCGGTCGACGCGGTGACCAGCCAGCGGGCGTCCACCTGCCACAACTCGTCCCGCAGCGCCCCGAAGAGTTCCAGCCCGGCGGCGGGCTGCACATCGTCGACGACGACAACCCGCGGCGGGAGCGCGTCATCGGGCTCCGCGAACGCATCGACAAGGGCGGCGACCATTTCGACCGGGTTCCCGGTCGGCTGCGGACCCGGCGCCGACCCGTTCCGCGTCGCCGTCAGGATGGCCGCCAGCAGATCGGCCGCTGTGTGCGCCGATTTTCCCCGGACGTAGGAGTACCGCAGACCGTCGGCCGTGTCGTGCGACCGGTACATCAGTGCTCTGACCAGCGATGTCTTGCCGCTGCCGGGGTCACCGGTCAGTAGGCAGTTCAGGCCGGAGCGCAGGGAGAGTTCGATCCGGCGGAGGGTCGCTGCGCGCCCGGCGAACAACGCATGGTCGCCGAAGTTGTCCAGCAGGGGCCGACCACTGAGATTCATAACCTAACTATACTTACAGTAAGAAGTGTTAGGAATCATGCCCGTCAAGCTGGAACGACGGGATCCTTCACGCCCGGTCGACGATCGCCTCGCGCCCGGATCTCGACACCCGATCCAGCGCATCCATCAGCGGCCGCAGTCGCCCGGTCTTCACGACGAACTGGTCGGCGCCGGCATCGAGCATGGCGTCCCGCACGGATGGGTCGTGCCGCCCGGTGAACACGATGATGTGGATCCCGGGATGCATCTCCCGCGCCGACCTGGCGACCTGCGGCCCGCCGCCCGGCATGCTGTAGTCGAGGATCAACACGTCCGGACGCCATTTCTCGACCTGCTGCACGCAGGTCTCGCCGTCAACGGCCTCACCGACCACCATCAGCCGCCCCGCGCCGGACAGCACCACCTTGATCGCGTCCCGGATGTGTTGCTGGTCGTCACAGACCAGCACGGTCCGGACATCGCCGGGTTGCTGCGGTATCACCGGACACTCCCCCCGTCGGTCACGCCCTCGGCTGCAGCCCGGGCGTTCCACTGCGCTGCTCCGCCGTGTCGCCGTGCTCCGGTCGGCAGCATGAGCGCAACCACTGTTCCATGCCCGGGCGAGCTCTCGATGGTCAACACGCCCCCCTCCGCGTCGGCGCGGGCACGCATCGTCGCGATGCCGAAATGCCCCGCCCCTGCGTCGAGGCTCTGGGCTCCGACACCGTTGTCGGTGAGGGTGAGCCGGACGCAATTCGCGCGCTCCTCCACCTCGAGGGTGACCCTGGTCGCCCGGGCGTGCTTGCGGACGTTCATCAAACCCTCGCGCAGGATGCGGTAGGCGGCCTCCCTGGCCGCGAAGCTCAGCGGCACCGGTTGCGACGACGTCACGGTGAACACCGTCGGCGTCCCGGTGAAGATGCCGTCGGCCAGGGCCGCCAGGGCGGGTTCGAGGCCGGACCGCAACTCGTACGGGCTCAGCGCGACGACGATGAGATTGCGCAACCAGCCGACGGACATCTCCAGCTGCACGGCAATCCGGTCCATCTCCTCGCGGACGGTGTCGTCCGACCGCAGGGCGAGGTTGTCCAGTCGGAGCATGGCCGCGACGATCCGCTGGATCGGCTCGTCATGGATGCTCTCGGCGAGCATCGACCGTTCCCGGGTCTCGATGCCGGCCAGCGTCTCCAGCAGTTCCTGCTGACGTCCCGCCAACGCGGCGAGCCGGAGGTCGCGGTCATCGTCGGCGACCTGTCGCGCGCGGGCGGCGGCGATCACCGCGCCCGCCGCATCGGCCAGCACCTGGAGCAGATCCTCGTCGCCCACCTGGTACGGCGCGGCGGGGTCGGTACGGAACACAGCCAGTTGACCGAGTACATCGCCGTTGTGCCGGACCGGAGCGGCCATGAAATGAGCCAGCCCGTCGAACGGCCGCAGCACGGCGGGGTTCGTGCCCTGCGGCCACGGATGGCCCGAACGAAGTCCCTCGAAACCCGGGCCTCCCGCGGTCACCGCCCGTTCGAGGGCGGTGATCATCGCCGAGCGCACGGCGTCGTCGGGGTACGTCACCAGGTTCCATTCGACGGTGCTCTTGTCCCAGGACCTGTTGCGCAGCACCACCCCATCCCCGAGGGCCGCCGTCGCCAGCCCGGCGATCCGCTCGATCAGTTCGTCGGCAGGCAGTTGACCGGCCGCAAGGGTGTCGCCGATGCGCCTGATCAGCTGGAGCCGGGAATGCGCGGCGACGGCCTGCTGACGCTGATCCGGTTCGCGCCCCACAACGGTGTCGGTGACATCGACGTGAGTGGCGTCCGCCCGCTGCAGCACCCCGGTCTCATCGATCACCGTCTCGACGATGCAGTGGAACTGCCGGCGGTCGCCGGTACTCGGGTGCACGATGCTGTAGGCCAGCGCGTGCCGGCCCGCCGCACGGACCGCCACCTGCCATTGCCGCAGCACAGCCGCCCGCTCGGCGGCGGGGACGATCTGTTCCGGGATACCGATGACCACCGTTGACGGTTCGACGCCCCACAGCGCCAGCAGCGCGGCCTCGACATTCCACCCCGTCCTGCGGTCGAAACGGCAGGTTCCCCATCGTCCGCGCGCCTCTTCTTCGGAAGGTTGCTGGTGTCCGTGCACCCGCACCTCTGGCGTCAGCTCCCGCAACTGAGCGAGGAAGTACTGCTCGCCGTCCGGCGCCCGGACAGCGGTGACGAACACCTCTACCTGCAGGGTCGCGCCGGAGACCGTCACCTGGGTCCGCCTGCTTGCGCCCGGGACCAGGTCGTCGCCGGTGTACGGAGCAGCGAACCAGCACGCCGAACGCCCGCCGGACTCCGGTGAAGGGTCGAGACGCCGGAAGTCGGTCACAGACCGGCCGAGGACCGGTTCGGCGCCGAAAAGTTGCTCGGCCGCCGGGTTGGCAGCGGCGACCTCGAGCTCCGCATCGACGAGCAACGTGGGCAGCACCGAGAGCTGAAACGACAACCCCAGCCAGGAATGTCGGGTGAAGGGGTCGGCAGCGGTCAACACGGCGCCGTCGAAATCGTCCATCCCCACCCACATCCGGTTCCAGCGATTTACGCTCGGCTACCGCGCTGTCACCATACGCGACGATGGCGACGGTGCGTAAGGGCCAGCGGATGGGTGACGTCGAGCCGGCGGACGACCATCAACTCGTCCCGTCAGGCGGAAACCTGCCGATCGACGGAACGGCGCTGGGCACCGGGGAGCAATCGGAAAGACGTGAGCCTGCGGTCCCGCACGGTCGCCTCGACCTCGCCGCGGCGGACCTCGCCGTTCTCGCCGTGCGCGCGGACCCGCCAGGTGAACCGGTCGCTGGCGAACTGCCGGCGGGTGGGGTCGATGTCGATCTCGACGGTCAGGCGCTCGTCGATGAAGCGCCGCGCCGCATCCGGGTCCTCCGCGACGGAGACGTCGAATTCGGTGAACGGCGGCGCCGAGGTGATCTGGCAGTCATCAGCGAAGAAGCCCCAGACCGCGTCGGAATCACCGGCACGCCAGGCACTCTCGAACTCCAGAGCGGTGACGAACTCGTCGGCGCTCGCCTCTCCGTAGGAGATCAGACCGTCGAGGAACTGCGGGTCCCTGTTCATCTTCGAGGTCACGCCCAGCATGTCGGAGCGGGAGGACCGCGCCATCTCGATGATCCGCAGCGCGACGGGCCGGTAGTTCCCCGCGACCAGCACGCCCTCCTCCAGCAACTGGTCGATCTTCTCGATGAAGTGCAGCTCCTGGTAGAGCGAGAGATTGCCGGCCAGCTCGTTGCGCCGGTCGCTGATGTCGCTCATCGAACGCGGCTCGGTGGCCCGCTCCTGCGCATTGATCTGGATGAGCCAGATCTCATCGGGCTTGGCGCGCAACAGGTCGCGCACCGGCGGGTTCTGCGAGAACAGGCCGTCCCAGTAGACGCCCCCGTCGGCCGGCATCGACCGGAACAAGGTCGGGATCGCCGCCGAGGCCAGCACCGCGTCCGGGGTGATCTCGCCGCGTGTGCTGTCGAACCCCTTGAAGACACCCGACAGAACGTCAACGGCGCCGAGCACCAGGAGCGGCTGCTCGACATCCGGCAGAGCCCGCTCGCGTTCGGCGAGCTTGTCGAAGTCGACCCATCGCTGCAGCATCGACCTGAGCTGCTCCATCGCCAGCTGCGAGGTGAAGGAGTCGTACGGGCTGATGGCCGGCGTCGCCACGTAGTCGACCAACTTCCCGGCCCACTGGATCCAGGAGTTGAGCATCCGCTCCGGCGGGGTGGATGCGGAGTTGTCGGCCCAGAAGCCCTTCAGCAGAGACCCGGCCCGCGCCGGGTCCTCCTCGATCAGCGCCGACCAGGCGAGCAGCGCGCAGATCGCCCCGCCCGAGGTGCCGCTCAGTCCGACGATCTTGTACTTCGAGGTGACATCCGCCTCGAAGAGCCGGCTCAACACTCCCGCGGTGAAGGCCGTGTGGCTGCCGCCGCCCTGGCACGCGATCGCAACCCTGATCGGCTCATCCTGCTCTGCCATCGGTACTCCCTCCGTCTGCCGTGCATACGTCCTCGGCGCCCAGGGGTCGCTGAACTGGACAAAGCGTGCGCAACCACCGTAACGCCGCACACCGACGACGGCTAACGCAGTGATCAGGAGGCCGTTCTCACCGGCTCAGCAACTGCTGCAGCCTGGCGTGCTGGGACCTGGACACCCACGACGGATTCGATCCCATCGGCTGGAGCTGCACCTCGAGATCGTCGATCCCTCGTGACCTCAGCTCGCCGTCGGTGATTCCCTCGCTCAGTAGCGGTATGTCGACGGCGACGGTCAACCCGCCGGTCGGTCCGGGGCGCCGGGCAGGCGCGGTGACGACCCCGCTACCCCAGATCCCGCGGGCCAGCAGCCGTCCGTTGCCGGATACCCACAGCAGCACCGGGTCACCGTCGGCCATCATCGTGCTGCGGTAGTTGCTCACCACGCACCACTGAGCGACCCGCCCGCCGACGGCGGCAAGCCCTGTCACGGCCGGGTTGTTCGATGGATTGCAGCGCAGCAGCCACGCGCCGAACTCCGCCCTGGTGATGGCCGTCATCGGTGATTTCTACCAGGCGCACCGACCCGGCCGGCACGTGAGCCGGTCGTTCGGATCAGCCGGTGGCCGATCCCACCGCACCGACGGGACCAATGCCTCTGTCATCACCAGATGGGCTGTGGTGGCATGGAAATGCAGCCATCGGGCGAGGAGGAGTCATGCGCACATACGTCGTCACCGGACCTGCATCCGGTATCGGGCTCGCCACCGCGAAACTGCTCACCGACCAGGGGCACACCGTGCTCGGCGTCGATCTGCACGACGCGGACATCACCGCCGATCTCGGCACAGCGGCCGGGCGGGCCGAGATGATCGCGCAGGTGACGGAACGGACCGGCGGGCGACTCGACGCCGTCATCGCCAATGCCGGGCTGGCAACACCCACCGCCGCGACCGTCGCGGTCAACTACTACGGAGCTCTCGCCACCCTGACCGGTTTGCGGCCGTTGCTGCTGACCTCACCCGCTCCGCGCGCCGTGACCACCGCCTCGATGGCGTCCCTGATGCCGGTCGACGAGCAACTGGAACTGACGCTGCTCGACGGCACCGAAGACGACGCGCTCGAACTGGCGGCCAAGCTCGAGTTGTCCGGCGGCGAACGGATCTACGCGAGCACCAAACGGGCACTGGTCCGCTGGATCAGGCGCAACGCCGCGACGCCCGACTGGGCCGGCGCCGGCATCCCGCTCAACGCCATCGCACCCGGCGTGATCAGGACACCGATGGTCGCGGATCTGATCTCGACGCCGGAAAGCGTCGCGGCCATCTCCGACATGGTTCCCATGCCGCTCAACGGTTTTGCCGAGCCGGAGGTCTGCGCCAGGGTGCTGGCGTTCCTCACCGACGTGGGCAACACCCATCTGTGCGGCCAGGTGATCTTCGTCGACGGTGGCTCCGACGTCGTCATCCGCGGTGATTCCACCTGGTGATGCCCCACTCACTTCGTCGTACGTCGGAACCGACAGGAGGTCGCGTCATGCAGGCTCGGTCAGGTGATTGGCTCGTCGTGCACAGCCACAGCGACGGTGGTCACGTCCGGAAGGCGGAGATCATCGCGACGCACGGCGGTGAGCCCCCGTACACGGTGCGGTGGCTGGACGAGGACAAGGAATCCATCGTCTTCCCCGGCCCGGACGCACAAGTCGTCCCGGCCGCCGAAATGGCCGAACTCAACGAGGCGGCGGCCACGCGGATCGGTCGTGTGCAGACCGCCATCAACGGAGGCCACGTCGCAGGTTGACGGCGTTGATGTGACGATGTCCCGTCACGGGGCTGAACAGCCCGCATATGCGGACCTTCGCGAGACGCATATCGGCGTTGTCCTGCTGATGGGAAATCGGGCCTACAAATTCAAGAAACCCGTCGACATGGGATTTCTCGACTTTCGGGAATTGCCCGCACGCGTGGAGTGCTGCCGCCGCGAGGTCGAGTTGAACCGGCGATTGGCCCCCGACGTCTACCTGGGCGTCGGGTCGCTCGTCGGCCAACCCGGCAGCCCGGCCGAGCCGGTCGTCGTGATGCGTCGCATGCCCGAGGACCGGCGGCTCAGCACACTGCTGCGCTCCGGCGAGGACTGCACAGTCCACATCACCCGGTTGGCCAGGATGATGGCCGCCTTCCATACGAGGAGTGCTCGTGCAGGGCACATCTCGGCAGAAGGATCGCGAGACGCGATCGGCGTCAGATGGGCAGCCAGCCTCACCCAGGTCGCGCCGTTCTCGGACCTGGTGGGCAGATCTGCGCAGGCCGAGATCGGGCGCCTCGTCGAGCGCTTCCTCGCCGGTCGGGCCGACCTCTTCGCCCGGCGGATCGATCAGGGACGGATCGTCGACGGTCACGGGGATCTGATCTGTGACGACATCTTCTGCCTTCCTGACGGACCAGAGGTGCTGGACTGCCTCGAATTCGACGATCGACTCCGGTTTGTGGACGGTCTCGACGACGTGGCATTCCTGGCGATGGACCTCGAGAAACTCGGCTTCGGACACCTCTCGGCCGTGCTGCTGGACTCTTACGCCGATTTCGCCGGCGACCCCGCGCCCACGTCGCTCCGGCACCATTACATCGCCTACCGTGCCTTTGTCAGGGTGAAGGTCGACTGCCTGCGTGCCGCCCAGGGAGACCCGAATGCTGTTGCCGACGCGCAGGTCTCGGCCGCCATCGCGCTGCGTCATCTGCACGCGGGCACCGTTCGGATGATTCTTGTCGGCGGCCTTCCGGGCGCCGGCAAGACGACGATCGCCGGGATGACGGCCGACCGGCTCGGCGCGGTGCTGTTGTCCGGTGACCGGATCCGCAAGGAATGCAGCGGTGTGTCGCCGCTGCGCAGCGCCCGCGCGCCGTACCACGAGGGCATCTACGACGATGCCCACACCCGGCGGACCTACCGCGAGATCCTCGACCGGGCAGCGGACCTGCTTGCACTGGGTGAGTCGGTGGTGCTGGACGCGTCATGGACGGAGGCCGCATTCCGGGCCGACGCCGTCGAGGTCGCCCGGCAGTTCAGCGCCGACCTGCTGCAATTCGAGTGTCGGGCACCGCCGGAGGTGCGGCACCGCCGATTGGCGCGCAGGAGAGCCGGGATCTCCGATGCGGACGCGACGGTCGCCGATCTGATGGGCCACGACGCGGCGGCCTGGCCCGAAGCCGTCGGGATCGATACGACGGTGAAACCAGAGCAAACCGTTGAACAAATGCTGCACGGGATCGACACGGGAATTCCGGTGACCGACGTCCGATCCGTCACCGACCAAAGGCCCTTCATGGTGGCGCCGCACCACCGCGCGAAATCATCCCGGGAGGTTTAGG
The DNA here is from genome assembly GCF_052976845.2 of Nakamurella sp. GG22. NCBI lineage: Bacteria > Bacillati > Actinomycetota > Actinomycetes > Nakamurellales > Nakamurellaceae > Nakamurella > Nakamurella sp. GG22. The sequence goes on from NZ_JBRIIO020000009.1 coordinate 39,237, forward strand.
ATACGACTGACCCGGTCGCCCTGGACCTCGGCGGCAGCCGGCGAGATATGTTGGGACACGGCCCTCGTCATCATTCCCGAAGAACTGTCCGGGACACAGATCCGAGTCCGTGCACCACCACTCTTCGCTGCGGTGCACGTGCACCGCATACCGGCACTCGCAAAACACCGGACGCAGGCAATTTCGACATTCGCGCCCGTGGTTGCGCCATTCCGACTGTCAACGCGAACATTTCGAGGGAGTGCCACATGCCGGATCACAGCATCATCGGAAGCGTCGGCACGGCCGGCCAGGATCCGGACGGATTCCGTTATCCCTGGATCGAGTCGGTCTGTGACGACGCGGGGGTCGGTACGAAACGGATCTCGCGCGGCCAGACGCTCGGCGCCGTGCTGGAGACCGAGCGCACCCTGACCCCGGGTGATCGAGTGACCTTCACCTGCCACGGCGGTGATCCCTACGGCCGTGAGCTTCGGTGGTGGGTCCACCCGTTCGGCTGCGACCGCCAGCAATCCGTCCGGGGCGACTCCGTCGAGCTGACCTGGCTCGTCGAGCCGGCCTCGGTGGGTCGAAAGGTCTACGTCGGCATCGGAATGGCCGCCGACAGCCGGTACCACCGTGAGGGAGCTCTCTACGACCAGGGGTACGACGGCTGGATCGTCTTCTACTACCGGGTGATCCCCGCCGTCGGCGGCACCGCACCACGTCCGGCGACCGGCGGGGACGAGCGCCCGTACGGCTGGGCGGAGTGGGAGGACTCGTGGCAGCGCTTCGTCACGCGGTCCATCGGCTGGTACCGCGACGGCCAGTGAAGCAGACGCATCGAGACTGAGGGATTGACCATGAACACGCGGGCACCGACCCATCACCATCCCGTCCTGCAGGCCGTGCCGGACTGCAGCCTCGCAGCGGATATCGCCGCGGGCGAACCGGATCACGAGCTGGCGAGGTCGGAGGCGGAGGCCCTGTGGGCGGCACTGGGCCGCGCGCGGTCCACCGGGGTGCCGAGCGTCGTCGCCGCAGCGGAAGACGCGGTGTTCCGGTTCTACCTGCCGTTGTCCCACGCACTCGCCGCGGGGGCCGCTCCGAGAGGGTCGAGAGTCCCGGCCGGCAGCGTGCACGCCGCCGAACTCGGGTTGGCGTCGGCGGTGCTGTCCTGGCACGGGTCCGAGCCCGGCTTCCTGAGATTCGCCAGTGGGTCCATCACCGATCGCCTCCACCGCGCGGTCCGGGGAGGCGAAAGCCCCTGGCCTTCGGGCGCTCCGGCACGTGCGCCGGTGGGTACCCGGTCCTAGGCTCGAAGTACGGGACGTTGTGATCGTCCCCCGAGAAGGTGACCACCATGGCCGCCGCGATGGCCGCTTCGAACGTCGAGCCGGCTGAACTGCTGGCCGCGATCGGGCAGGCCATCATCGCCACCGATCTGGACGGCGTCGTCTTCTACTGGAATCACGCGGCGCAGGAGTTGTACGGCTGGTCCGCCGAAGAAGCCACCGGACGGAACATCACCACGCTGACGGTTCCGGAGGTCGCGCAGGACGTCGCCGCCGACATCATCGCGGCACTGCGCGACGGCGTTCCCTGGTCCGGTGGATTTCCGGTGCGGTGCAAGGACGGTCGCCGGTTCCCCGCGCTGGTCACCGATGCCGGGATCTACCGGGGCGGCGAACTGGTGGGCATCATCGGTATCTCGACGAATCTCGGCACCGCTCTGCGGCCGCTTCTCGAGCGCGCGGCGGACGCAGCACTGGTCCTCACCGCGGACGCGATCGTCACTTACGCCAGCCCTGCAGTCGGCCAACTGTTCGGCTGGCACGACGACGCGCTGATCGGCAGTTCGATCGTGCCGCTGATCCATCCCGACGACCGGCCGGTGCTGGGGCACTTCCTCGAGCACATGCTCACCGAGCCGGGCGCTCATCCACCGGTGGAGCTGCGGGTCCGGCACGAACAGGACTGGGTCGGCGCCGAGGCCGCCTTCACGAATCTGCTCGACGACCCCGTCGTGCGCGGCGTCGTCTGCAATCTCCGCCCGAGCGGCCGCCCGGCGGCCCTGGTGGAGGCACAGACGAGAATCGCCCAGTTGGAGCACGCATTGCATTCCCGGCTGATCATCGAGCTTGCCAAGGGTTTTCTCGCCGGCCGCGACGGTGTCTCCCCTGACCTGGCGTTCGAGCGGATCAGGGGGCATGCGCGCTCGCATCATCTGACGGTGCAGGAGGTCTCGATCCGGGTGGTTGCCGGCGAGCTGCTCACCGACCCCGAGTGACGACTGCCGCAGGTCACGGTCTGCCCTAAAGGACCTTGTATCGCCGACGTTCCGGCGGTTCAGTGAACCGATGCAGCGACGAGAGCTGCCGGGTCGCTCGGCAGCAGCGCGCCCGGCCGAGCTCGCGGCGACCCAACGCCGGGCGGCCGGCGTACGTCTGCCCGGCGTGCTGCGACTGCAGCGGTCGGCCGGGAACCACGCTGTCAGCCAACTGCTGAGCGGGTCGCGGGTTGTGCAACGCGTCGAGCTGTACCCGAAGGGCGGCGGCAAGGTCACCGACGTCAACGGGCCGGGCACGAACGAGCGCGGCCCGGTCCTGCTGGTACAGGAACGGCTGATCGCGCTCGGCGACCTGACGAAGGCCGAGGCCGACGCGGACCAGGCCCGAATGGATGCGCAGACCGGCCGGATCCAGGCGTCGGACATCGTCAACACCACGGCGGCCATCACCAAGTGCGAGACCCCGACGCTCACCGAGCCCGCGGCGCGCAAGGCGTTGAAGGTCGATCTTGTCGGCGGCGTCGGCACCGGCCAGCTGAACGACGCGGAAGACGTCGAACTGGTCCTCAACCTGCTGCACGAGGAATGGCATGTCAGCAACGCCGACTTCGACGCCGGCAGCGTGGTTCTCGAGGGAACGGGACACACCGTCGATCCCGCGCTGCTGCCCGGTTTCCTCGCGGGACTGACGAAGCTGAAGAAGGGTTACGCCGGTGGATATCCGTGGCGTGGCTCGACGAAACGCCGTAAAGGGCTGAAGGTCACCGAGGGCACCGCCGCCTATCAGAAAGCGGTGAACTACAACCTCGCCGGCCGCGCGGCGATGAATTCCTGGCTGGACGGGGCACTTGCGCAGACGAAGGACAAGGTGCTGCGCAATTCAGCGGAATGGGTGCGCTCGGGCCGGGTGAAGCTGTACTGCCAGACGCGGACCCACGACTCCGCGGCGAGGGTGAAGGCCGCACACCAGCCGAGGCGATTCGTTGCCATCTTCGGGCACCCGGCCGGCGCCCTCACCGAGGCCCAGGTGCCGTACGTTCGGAAACTGAAAGGTGAGACGACATTCGACAACACAAATGTGTCCATCGAAGCGGACTCGGGTGGGTTCAACACCCCGGGCGAGATCGGGATCGTCGACCCGGTGCGTTCGGGCAAGAAGTACTTCCTGGACAGCATCAAGCACGAGGTTCAGCACGACGCCGACCACACCGCCGAGGACGACGAGGGGCATTTCAAGTCCGAGGTGAACGCGCGCTGGACCGAGGGCAGGTTCGACCACCTGTCGGCCCGCCGCCGCATCCAGCGGATGGGCCAGACCTGGACCGTCCGGCAGTACGCCACCTTCCGCGACCTCTACGACAATCATGATCTGTACGGGTATGTCAAGGACAACTGGAACGATTCGAATGTTGCGAAACGGACTGCGTGGCGGACCATGGTGGTCGGTTACCGGACGCCGCAGGGATTCAATCCCATCAACTCCGTCCGCATTGCCGACCTCGGTGACAAGATCGCCGCATGCTCCACAACGGACTGTCTTGCGGATGACAAGTTCCGTGAAGGGAAAGGGCCGCCCAACCCGAAGGCGACGGACGTGAAGACGGCGATCGCGGCGCTCGACGAACTCGATCGGAAAACGGTGGTGAGCAACGTCGCGCTCAATGCGCAGGCCCTGACCAATCTCGCGGGCAAGCTCCGCGAAGAGTATTTCGCGATTCGATGACGGCCCGACCGCCGCGAGCCCGCGGCCTGATCGACGGGCAGACAGCCGAGATTCTGGCGGTCACGCATCAGGGTGTTTTCCGGTTGCACTCCGACGGGTCGACGTCCGACGTCACACCCCCCTTTTCCTGGCATTGCGCCGCGGCAGGAGGCGGGGCCGTCGCACTCGCTGGGCCTGACCGGCTGGAATGGCGCGGCACGGACGGAGAGGTCGCTGCTGCCGCCGCACCCGCGGCGGGCGTGTCCCATCTGGCCGTGCTGGCGCAGCGTGTCGCGGCAGTCAGTGGGTCCGGTCGACTCACGGTGTGGGAGCGGTTAGGTGCTGGGGAGCGGTCTGTCGACCTCGACCTCGAACCCGAAGGGTTGGCCTTCGACGAGGACGGATCGCGGGTTGTCGCCTGGGGGTGGGACGGCGCGGGCGACTCGGCGTTGGCCGTGGTGGAACTCGACAGGGGCGGCCCGAGGGTCGTCCGGCCGCATACTCCGTGGCCCCCTGCCGACACCGGCGCGGCGCCGCTCACCGGCGGTGTGCTCGCCGTCGGCGGTGTCGACCGCGTCGTCCTGCTGGCTCGCAACGGTCAGCCGCTGACCGAGGTCGAGCTGCCCGGGCTCGAACGGATCACCGGATCCGGTGCCGCGGTGGGCTGGTTCCGCAACCGCGGCGGCGACGACATCGTTGTGGGGATAGGACATGTCGACTCCGTGCGCGGTGCACTGACGGTCGACGCGGAATTGCCCGTCACATCCGCCGACCCCTTCCCGGAGTTCGCCGTCGTACGGGATTCCGTGGTTGTCACCGTCGGTGTCGGTCCGCGACTGCTCGAGATTCACCGGATGACGGCGGCCGGCTGGCAGCCCACTGTCACGGTTGAACTGCCCGACCGACCCGCGACCGCCGCCGAAGCGGCTCCGGTCGGCGAGTGACCTCCCCGATTCACGCAGCCCCGGATCGGGTACCGGTAGCGAGTCAGGATCAGTATCGGACCAGACGGGCAGGTGCACAGATGCCGAAGACAACAAAGAGCGGAAAAGCGAAGGACAGCGAGCTGCCCAGCACCCTGCAGCGGTCCGACACCAAGGCCAAGCAGACCTTCGCGAAGACCTACGACTCCGCCATCGAGCAGTACGACGACGAGCAGCGCGCACATCAGGTGGCGTTCGCATCGCTGAAGCACACGCACGAAAAGGTCGGCGATCACTGGGAACCGAAGGACGAGTACGGCCCGTCGGACGCCCAGGCCGAAGGCGGCAGGAACACCTCACGGCCGACGGCCGGCGGTGTCGACGCCAACGCTTCCAAGAAGCACCTCTACGAACTCGCCACCCGGCTGGGCGTGCAGGGCCGGTCCACCATGACGAAGGACGAGCTCGTCACTGCGCTGCAGAAGGCCAACGACCGGGAGTCCGCACGGGCCCGCGCGAAGTGACCTCCGGGTCGGCGGCGGCGCTGGACACCTACCGCCGTAAGCGGGACTTCACCCGCACCCCGGAACCGTCCGGCACGGCGGCGCAACCTGCTGCCGCCGGGGCGCGAAGCTTCGTGGTGCAGCGCCACCGGGCCAGCAGGCTGCACTACGACTTCCGCCTGGAGATCGACGGCGTCCTGGTCAGCTGGGCAGTCCCGAAGGGACCCACCCTCGATCCGGACGTCCGCCGTTCGGCGTTCCACGTCGAGGATCACCCCCTCGAATACTTCGATTTCGAGGGCATCATCCCGGCCGGCGAGTACGGCGGCGGTGACGTCATCGTCTGGGACGCCGGGCGGTGGGTGCCGCACGAGGCACCGGACCCACGACGGGCGGTCGAGAAGGGCGAGCTGCACCTCGACCTCTACGGCGAGAAGCTCCGCGGCCGCTTCGTCCTGGTGCGGACCAGGACCGACTCCGGCGGCAAGGAACAGTGGCTGCTGCTGCACAAACACGACGAGCACGCCGTCAGCGGGTGGGACGCCGAGGACCATCCGTACTCGGTGGTCAGCGGACGCACCAACGACGAGGTGAAGGCTGATCCGGAGCGCCTCTGGCGCTCGGACCTGCCTGCCGCCCGCGCCTCCCTGCTGCTGAAGTCGTCCGAGGTCGAGCCGGTGACCGCCGACGAACTGCGGGCTCTGGATGCCATGAAAGCGTCCGGTAAATGGTCGGTGTTCGGCCGCGAACTGCGGATCACCAATCTGGACAAGGTGCTGTTCCCCTCACGGGACGGTGAGGACCCGGTCACCAAAAGGGATCTCATCCGCTACGCCGCGCAGATCGCGCCGACGCTGTTGCCCTACCTGACCCGGCACGCCCTGAACATGCACCGATATCCCAACGGCGCGGGCACGAAGGGTTTCTGGCACAAGGAATTGCCGACCCATGCGCCGGAATGGTTACCGCGCTGGGACAACCCGGACGCCGACCCGGGGGAGAGCCGGACGTATCTCGTGGTCGACGAGCCGGCCGCGCTCGTCTGGGCGGCGAATTTCGGCGCGCTCGAATGGCACGCCTGGACCTCCCCCGTCGATCATCCCGACCGGCCGAGTTACGCGCTGATCGACCTCGACCCCGGGAGCACCACCAGGTGGGAGGACCTGCTGGCGCTCGCCCGCCTGCACCGGACGGCGTTCGAACACCTGGGCGTGGTCGCCAGGCCCAAGGTGACCGGGCGCCGCGGCATCCAGATCTGGGTGCCGATCGCTCCGCGGCTCGACTTCGACGAGACCAGGGCGTGGGTGGAGAAGTTGTCCCGCACCGTCGGGCAGGTGATGCCCGAGCTGATCAGCTGGAAGTGGCAGGTCACCGACAGGCAGGGTCTGGCGCGCCTGGATTACACCCAAAATGCCGTCAACAAAACGCTTGTCGCGCCGTACAGCCCGCGGGCCGCACCCGGTGCGCCGGTGTCTGCGCCGATCGAATGGGACGAGCTCGACGACCCCACCCTGCGGCCGGACGGGTTCACCATCCGCAGCATCATCCCGCGGCTGGCCGAACGCGGTGATCTGTTCAGCGCAGTCCTCGATCACCACCAGGTGCTGCCGACCCTGCGCTGACGCCCTACCGTGTCGTGCACAACGGACTTCCGGTGCAGGGAGGGGTTAATCTCGCGTGGTGGAACCCGCCGAACTCAGGTCCATCTCCCTGTTCGACGGACTCGACGACGCGCAGCTCGCCCAGCTCGTCGCGGTGGGCGAGGAGGTCCATTTCACCGCAGGTAAGGAGCTCTTCCAGGAGGCACGTCCGGCCCTGCACTGGTGGGTGCTGCTGGCCGGAACAGTCGATCTGCTGCGCACGGTCGGGCACGAGGAGACGGTGCTCGGCCACATGGAAAGACCGGGGCAGTGGGCCGGCGGCTTCCAGGCCTGGGACAGCTCCGGCGTCTACCTGGCGACCGCCCGCGCGGCGACCGCCGGCAGGATGCTGCGGGTCCCCGCCGAACGGCTGCGGGACCTGGCGAACGTCTGGTTCCCCTTCGGCGTGCACTTCATCAGCGGGCTCGTCCACACCGTGCGCAACATCGAATCGATGGCGCGCCAGCGCGAGGCCCTGGTCGCGCTCGGCACTCTGGCGGCCGGCCTGGCGCATGAGATCAACAATCCGGCGTCCGCGGCCACCCGTGCCGTCGATGCGCTGCAGGAGACCGCTGCCACGCTGCTGTCGTCACTGGGACGCCTCGCCCAGGGCTCGATCTCAGCGGAACAATTCGTCGAACTCGACAAGCTGCGGCAGGCCATCCCACCGGTCACCGGGAAACTCAAGCCGCTGGAACTGGCGGACCGTGAGGATGCCATTTCCGATTGGCTCGCCGAGCACGGCGTGGACAACGGGTGGACCGTCGCCCCGGCCCTGGCCGCCGCTGGGCTCGACCTCCAATGGTGCGACCGGGCCGCCGAGATCCTCGACGGCCCGGCGCTCGGGAGCGGGCTCGAATGGGTGGCCAGTTCGCTCGCAACCGCCACCCTGCTGACGGAGATCAAAGAATCGACCGGCCGCATCTCCGAACTCGTCGCCGCCGTGAAGTCGTACTCGCACATGGACCGCGCATCATTGCAGCGGACGGACATCACCGAAGGCCTGGACAGCACCCTGGTGATGCTGGGTCACAAACTGGGTGACGGCATCGCGGTGGTCCGCACGTACGGCGACGACGTCCCGCCGGTCGAGGTCAACGTCGGCGAGCTGAACCAGGTGTGGACGAACCTGATCGACAACGCCGTCCACGCCATGGCCGGGACGGGCACGCTGACCCTGCGCACCAGCGCCGATACGGATCATGTCATCGTCGAGATCAGTGACACCGGAACAGGTATGCCGCCGGAGGTCCAGGCCCGCGCTTTCGATCCGTTCTACACGACCAAGGGCGTCGGCGAGGGCACCGGCCTGGGACTGGACATCTCCCGCCGGATCATCGTCGAACGGCACGCCGGGGAGATCAGCATCGAATCCTCTCCGGCCGGGACGACGTTCCTCGTCCGCCTCCCGCGGCGTGCGACCCACCGTCAGGGGTGATGCCGCGCGGTCGGCCGCGCCGGGTTCGAGGCATCCCACGCTGAGGTGAGCCCCGTCCAGTGACGTCCCAGCAGGGACTTCCGACCCTCAGCGGAAGGATCTCCCTGCACCTATGGCACTCGACCGCGCCGGCCGCACAACCCGCCCGGACCTATCCAGGCAGCAGCCCGTGCGGTATCAGTTCTGTTTGTCCTGGTCTCCCGAAGGGTGAGCGGCACGACCGCCGCTGTCCTGCCCCCGAACAACGGGGCGGGTCCCGGCCGGGGGGCCGCCAGGTCAGCCGGACTGCACCGAGGGAGCGCGATGACCATCGAAGATCTGCGCCTGCGAACCACCGACCCGCTGTCCGAGGACGACATCGCCCAGTTGGCCGGTCTGGGCCTGCGCGTGGTCGACCGGCTGCCCGATGGCGGTTACCGGGTGAGGGGCGTAACCGCGGCTGCGCCGGCGGATGTGCTGGCGCTGAGCAACATTCGGGACGTCAGCACGTTCGACCCGATCGAGAAGCTGGATCCGACCTTGGCCGCCGGGGTGACCGGCGGAGCGGCGGTGGCGGGAGTGGGCGCCCTCGGCGATTCCGGCGCGCCTCTTGATCGGGTCGCCGAGCAGGCGGTCGACGTCCTGGTCACCCTCGATCAGACCATCGACACCGCGGAGACCACCACGGCACTCGGCGGCGTCGGCGAGGTGGGTGAAGCCAGTGCCCGGCGGGCGGTCGTCCACACCACCACGGGGCGGCTCGCCGACCTGGCCGCGGTGCCCGGGGTGTTGCGCGCGGAGGTCCTGCCGGACGTGACGACCCAGAACAACATCGCCCGTGGTCTGACCCGGGCGGAACCGATCAGCACCACCCTCGGACTCGACGGCGCAGGTGAGATCGTCGGTGTCGCCGACAGCGGGCTCGACACCGGCGTACCCGCAACGGTTCTCGCGGACTTCGCGGGCCGGGTGGTGAACATCCGGGCAACCGTGACGAAGCTCCCCGCGAACGGTGCGGACCTGAACAACCATGGCACCCACGTCTGCGGGAGCATCGCCGGTGACGGCGCCAACTCCAACGGCACGCTCCGCGGCATGGCCCCCGGCGCCCGGCTGACGGTGCTCTCGATGGGACCCAACAACTCCAGTGGTCTCAGCGTCCCCGCTGACCTGGTTACCGGCGTCTTCACCGACGCGTACGGCGATGGCGCCCGGATCCATTCCAACAGTTGGGGTTCGAACAACAACCTCGGCAAGTACACCGCCTTTTCCGAGGACGTCGACGACTTCGTCTTCAATCACCCCGACATGCTGGTGGTGATCGCCGCCGGCAATTCCGGGCCGGGGGCGTCGACGGTGAGCGCACCGGGTACGGCGAAGAACTGCCTGACGGTGGGCGCCGCGGAGAGCGTCCGCCCGCTGCCGGCGGCGATCTCGATCAACCCGAACCTGCAGGACGCCGACCACAACCCGGCGACCCTGAAGGTGAATGTGCCGCTGACCCTGAACGGGATCGCCGGCCAGGCTGACAACGCGAGCGACATCGCCACGTTCTCGAGCCGCGGTCCGGTCAACGACACCGGCGACACCCGGACCAAGCCCGACATCGTCGCGCCGGGCTCGTTCATCCTGTCCTGCCGGTCGACGGTCAGCACCGCTGATCGCGGCCCGGACGGGCTCGCGCACGACCCGAACGTCGACTCCTTCTACGCCGACGACGCGGACGGCGTCGCCACCCACGCGGAAGCCGTCGGCCGGGGCCTGCCCGGCGCACCGTTCTTCGGTACCTGGAACGAGACCACCCCGCCCGCACCGGCCGGTTCCGGACCGTTGGCCCAGCAGAACTACTTCTACGACTCAGGCACCAGCATGGCCACGCCGATCACCAGCGGCGGCGTGGCGATCCTCCGCCAGTACCTGCGTCAGCGACGAGGCCTGGCAAACCCGTCCGCGGCGCTGATGAAGGCGATGATCGTCAACGCCGCCGCGGTGCCCGGCGGCGGACCCGCCGCGCCCGACAACACTCGTGGTTTCGGCTGGCTCGATGTGCAGCAGATGCTGACACCTCCTGGCGCCGGCCAGCAATCGTTCAGCGATGACGTGCAGCTGGCCGTCGCCACGGGCGAGATCCGGACGATGTCGGTGACCGTGGCGGACCCGGGGCAGCCGTTGCGGATCACCCTGGTGTGGACCGACCGTCCCGGGAAAGGACTGCAGAACCGGCTCTACCTGCGGGTGGTCGCGCCGGGTGGCGGCGCTGCCGTCGACGGCGACGTCACCGCCTTCCCGACGGTGACGAACAACGTGCAGCGGGTGCACATCGCCGCACCGGTCGCCGGCACCTACACGGTGCAAGTGCACGGGCTGTCCGTACCCTTCGGCATCCCGGCGCTGGCACCTGCGCTGCGGCAGGACTTCGCCCTGGCCATCTCCAACGGCGTCGGCTTCTCGCCGGAACCCGTTGACGTCGTGGAGGTTGTCGACCGCAGCGGCAGCATGGGGTTCTACAACTTCATGACGCCCGCGCGCGAGCGCTCCAAGCAGCTGATCGACGTGCTGCGGATCAGCGACCGGGCGGGCGTGGTGATGTTCGACCACGCGCCGGCCACCGTCAGCCCGGTGGTGCCGATCGCGGGTGCCGCCACTCAGGACGCCCTGACGACAGCCATCGACACCATCACTCCCGCCGGTGCGACGTCGATCGGCGCGGGCCTGCAGCAGGCGGTCGGCGACCTGGCCGCCGGTGGCGATGCCACGCATCCGCAGGCCATCGTGCTGCTCAGCGACGGGCACGAGAACACCCCGCCGTGGGTGGGCGGCGGGCTCACCAACTCTCCACCGTCCTGGTACAGCGGGCCCGACTTCACCGAGGCGCTGCCCTCGGTGCCGGCAACGACGAAGGTCTACACCGTCTCGCTCGGCGTGGCCAGCGACGAGATCCTGCTGGCCGGGATCGCCGCCGCCCGCGGTGGTCTGTTCCAGTCCGTGCACAGCGCCGCGGACAACGGCAAGCTGCACGAGATCTACGTCCACCTGCAGGCTCTCGTCGGCGGCGAGCAGGTCATCGCCGCCGGCAGCGACGAGGTCGACGGCATCGGCGGATTGGTTCCGGGACCGCAGGATCTCGCCGCTGTCGCCTCCGATCGGCCGGAGTTGATCGGCCTGCTCTCGCCGACATCGCCTCTGGGCGAGGCGATCCGGCACGCCCGGAAGCTGCAGAACATGCATTCCGCTCTCATCGACGACACGGTCTCATCGGCAGCGTTCGTGGTGAGCTGGCACGACCCGACGCGTCCCGTCGAGCTGACGCTGACCAGCCCGTCGGCCGCGGTGATCACCGCCGCCACCCCGGGCAATGTGGTGACCACCGGCTCGAGTTACCTGGTCATCAGGATCGATGCCCCGGAGCCGGGCGAATGGACGCTCCGGGTCGGAGCCCGGGACGCGAAGGGGCCGCACGGCTACACCTGGGGTGTGCACGGTGAATCGCCGTTCGGCCTGCAGATCGCACCGCCCGCGAAGTCGGTCGGAGCGGGCAAGCTCACCCTCCGGGCCCGGCTCGATGACCCGGACAAGCTGACCCGCTCGCCGCGGTTCTCCGGAACCGTTGCGGTGCCACTGATCTCCATCGATGACGTGATCACCAAGCATCGGGACGAATTGGACCGTGTCGATCTTCGTGACAAGCCGGACACGCCCGACCTGGATCCGAATCTCGCGAAACTGCCTTTGCTGGAGCAGGCACTGGTGGGATCCGGGAAGCCGTCGCTGTTCGACTCGTCGACGTCCGCGTTGAACTTTCGCGGACGGTCCACCACGAGAACGGCGACCTTCTCCTCGGCGGTCCCTGGAACGTCCGCCGTCGACGTGTCGGTGACCGGCGTGACGGCCGGCGGGCACCGGTTCAGCCGCATCGCGAGGTGCGACATCCCCGGCTGATTCGTGGGGCCGGCCGCTCAGCAGGGGGAGCGGCCGGCTTCTCAGCGCGGTGACTGCGGAGCGAGCCAGACGGTCGTCTCGGGCGGAATCCGGTCACCGGTCAACGGCGCGGAGCTGATCAGCACCTCCCGCTGGGAGTCGAGCGGGAGCTCGGCCGGGGACAGATTGACCAGGCACTCCCAGCCGTTGGAGCGCCGGAAGTGCAGGACGTCCAGCTCCTGCACGTCGAGCCATTCCAGCGCACTGTCGGCCGTCAGCAGCTTCCGCCGCAGCGCCAACGCCTCGCGGTACAACTCGAGGGTGCTACCGGTGACGCCGTCCTGTGCCTCGACCGAGTATTCACCGAAATCGTGCGGCTGGGGCAGCCAGGCGCCGTTGCTACCGAACCCGAACGACGAGCCGGATCGCTTCCACGGCAGGGGGACTCGGCAGCCGTCGCGACCCTTGACGGTGTGCCCGGTCCGCTCGAAGACCGGATCCTGCAGCGCATGCACAGGAAGATCGGCCACTTCCGGCAGTCCCAGTTCCTCACCCTGGAAGAGGTAGGCGGAACCCGGCAGCGCCAGCATCATCAGGGACGCCGCCCGTCCGCGCCGCTGTGCCAATTCCGCGTCCACGACCGGCGACGTCCCGTTGCTCGCCAGCCAGCTGTCCGGGTGGATCCCGGGCGGAAGCGCCAGGCGGGAGGGATGACGAGGCACGTCATGGCTGGACAGCACCCAGGTCAGGCCGCCACCCACGCCCCGATGGTCGTCGATCGAGCGGCCGATCACCCGGCGGAACTGCTCGCGGCTCCACTCCGATTTCAACAGGGAGAAGTCGAAGACCTGGCCGAGTTCGGTGGGACGGGCATAGAGATAGGTACGGGCGCTGGTCGGATGCCAGGTCTCCGCGACGGCCATGCGGGGCGGATCGTATTCATCGAAAACTTTCCGCCATTCCTGGTAGATGCCGTGCACCTCGTCCCTGTCATACAGCGGATCGGTACCGTCCACCGGCAGTTCCAGGTCGAGAGACGGCTGGCTGCGCAGAGGTTCGCTGAGGTCTTTCGCGAGTGCGTGCGCCACGTCCACCCGGAAGCCGTCGACGCCGCGATCGGCCCAGAACCGGAGCGTGTCGAGGAAATACTGCCGGACTTCTTCGTTCGCCCAGTTGAGGTCCGGCTGTTCCCTGGCGAAGAGATGGCAGTACCACTGCCCGTCGGGCAGTCGCTCCCATGCACTTCCGCCGAAATGCGATCTCCAGTCCGACGGCGGCTCGGTTCCGTTCGGGCCCGTGCCGTCCCGGAAGACGTAGCGATCCCGGGCCGCCGATCCGCGTGGCGCCGACAGGGCCTCCCCGAACCAGGGGTGCTGATCGGACGTGTGGTTCGGCACGATGTCGACCATGATCCGGATGCCACGGCGGTGGGCGTCCTCCAACAGCCGGTCGAATTCGTCGAGTGTGCCGAGGCGGCGGTCGATATCCCGGTAGTCGGTAATGTCGTACCCGCCATCGGCCAGCGGGGACGGGTAGAACGGCGTCAGCCAGATGGCGTCCACCCCGAGATCGGCGAGATAGGGCAATCGACTGCGGACGCCGGCGAGGTCACCGATGCCGTCACCGTTCGAGTCGGCGAAGCTGCGCGGATAGATCTGGTACACGACTGCGGTCCGCCACCAGTCGGGGTCGACCGCTGGAAGGGTGTCGTTGACCATGCGGGCTCCTGGGGAGTCGGCGTTCGGAGGGATGGGCTCGGAACATGGATCTGCAGGCTCGGTGAAGGGGCGACGGGGTCGTCGGCATGACGTGCCACCGCCGACGGGGTGCGGGACTGCTGGACCCGCACCCCGTCGGCGGCCTTGAATCCCCACCCTCCATGCGCCCTGGAGGGAGAGGAGCTGTGCGGGCCCCATCACGGCGGCACCGGTCGGCGGGTCTTGCCCTGGTATCTGAACGTCTGTTCCCCGCCGCGGCGGTTTCACTCCCCCAATTTCCGGTCCTGGGTGGGCGCTCGGTGGAATCCTTTCCGCGAGGATATCGTGTGAAGGGTGACTGCGAAACCCCCATCTTCGCCACGCGTGACGCTGCCCGACATCGCCCGGATCGCCGGCGTCGGACTCGGTACCGCGTCACGCGCGCTCCGGGACGCACCCGGCGTCTCGCCGGCGACCCGAGATCGCGTGCTGGCGGTGGCCGAGCAGATGTCGTACGTCGTGTCCCCGCAGGCGTCGAGCCTGCGGCTGGGCATCACCGGGCGGGTGGCGGTCGTCGTCCCACATCTGGACCGCTGGTTCTTCGGCGCGATCGTGACCGGGATGCAGAGCGTCCTGCGCGAGGCCGGCCTGGATGTGCTGCTCTATGCCGTCGGAGATTTCGACGACCGGCGCGACTTCTTCGAGCGATTGCCGGCCCGGCGGCAGGTGGACGCGGTCATCGTTGTCGCTTTCCAGCTCACCGAAGCCGAACACCGGCGGCTCAACCTGATGGGCGTCCGGACCGTCGCCGCGGGCGGCCAGGCGGCGGACTATCCGCACGTCGGAATCGACGACGAAGTCGCGGGCCGGCAGGCGATGGATCACCTCATCCACCTCGGGCACCGGCGGATCGGGATGCTCGAGGCGATGGACCCCGATCAACCCACCCTGATCTCGGGGCGGTCGGACGCCTACTACGCCGCGCTGCGGGAGGCCGGCCTGCCCGTCGACGATCAGCTCGTCGCCAGCAGCGACTGGGGCGGCGAGAACGGGGCGGAATCGATGGCCAGGCTGCTCGGCCTGCGGACACCGCCTACCGCGGTCTACGCACACTCCGACGAGGTAGCACTGGGCGCCCTGCGGACCCTGCGACGCGCGGGACTGCGCACCCCGCAGGACATCTCCGTCGTCGGCATCGACGACCACCCGCACGCCGCGCTGGCCGACCTCACGACGGTGCGCCAGCCGGTGGCGCAGCAGGGCGCACTCGCCGCGGAGAACCTTGTTGCCCTGCTCAGCGGCGAGCAGGTTCCGCAGGCGGTCACACTGCCGACGCAACTGGTGGTCCGCGGCAGCACGGCCCCACCGACCCGCTGAGCCGGGTTACTCAATCGTTACCCCCATCTTGCCGCCCCTACTTGCGGAACTGGATTGGAAAGGTTTCCATATCGGGGGTGTCATCCGCACACCTCGACCACGAGAAACGGAGGGTCAACCGAGTGACCTGGAAACCGGCAAGAAGATCGTTCACCGCCACTGTCGTCGGTGTCAGCGCGCTGGCTCTGGTGCTGACGGCGTGCGGTGGCAGCTCTGACACCGCAGGCAGCAGCTCGGCGCCGGACCGGTGAGCCCGGACAGCGGTTGGTGCGACGCCGTGAAGAGCGAGTTCGGTGACCTGACGGGCACCACCGTCAACGTCTACACCGTGATCGTCGCACCCGAGGACAAGCCCTACGTCGAGGCGTACAAGCCGTTCACCGAGTGCACAGGCGCGGCGGTGAATTACGAGGGCAGCAAGGAATTCGAGGCTCAGATCGTCGTCCGCGTGCAGAGCGGCAACCCGCCGGACGTCGCGATGTTCCCGCAGCCCGGGCTGCTCAGCCAGATCGTGAACGCCACCGGCGCCGTCAAGCCCCTTCCCGAGTCGGTGAAAGCGCTGTCCCAGCAGTACTTCCCGGCCGACTGGCTGACCTACGGCACCGTCAACGACATTGCCTTCGGCATTCCGAACAATGCGGACTTCAAGTCGCTGGTGTGGTATTCGCCGAAGACCTTCGAGGAAAAGGGCTACGAGATTCCCACGAACTGGGAGGAATTGACCGCGCTGACCGAGAAGATCGGCGCGACCGGTGAGAAGCCGTGGTGCATCGGCATCAAGTCCGGTGAGGCCACCGGCTGGCAGATCACCGACTGGCTGGAGGAGTACGTGCTCCGTCTTGCCGGCCCCGATGTCTACGACCAGTGGGTCAGCCACGAGGTCAAGTTCAGCGACCCGCAGGTCGCCGACGCCCTCAAGCAGGTCGGTGACCTGATCAAGAACCCGAAGTACGTCAACGCCGGTCTGGGTGACGTCGCGACGATCGCCTCGACCGAGTTCAACGATGTGGCGCCGCTCATCCTGAACGGCAAGTGCACGCTGTCCCGCCAGGCGGCGAACTTCGACTCCAACTACCAGAACGTCGAGATCGGTCCGGACGGCGACATCGACGCGTTCTATTTCCCGCCGATCAAGACCGACTTCGGACAGGTCGTCCTGGGCGGCGGTACCTTCTACGCGGCGTTCGCGGACCGCCCTGAGGTGCAGGCCTTCATGTACTACATCACCACCCCGGAGTACGCGAACACCCGGGCGAAGGCGGGTAGCTGGATCTCCGCGAACAAGGGACTCGAGCCGTCCTCGGTGCCGAGCCCCGTGCAGCGGACGGCCCTCGAGGTGCTGCAGAACCCGGAGACCGTATTCCGTTTCGATGCCTCCGACCTGATGCCGGCATCTGTCGGTTCGGATGCGGAGTGGAAGCAGTTCACCGCATGGATCACCGGTCAGGACGATGCAACGACCCTGGCGAACATCGACAACGCGTGGCCTACCAGCTGAGGTAGCCGCGCCGCGGTTCACGAAGGCGCCGGGACGGAAGTCCGTCCCGGCGCCCTTCGACTCTCCGTCGTCCACTGTCCGCTGTTCCCTCGGGCGGGGAGGATGTATCCGGTTGGCTCGCTCACCGCTCCTGACGGCAGGGTGGGCGGCATCGCCGGCTCGCGGGGAGGGGACCTGACATGAGGTTGGCGTCGTTCAATGTGGAGAATCTCTTCGCCCGCGCCAAGGCGCTGGACACGGCAACCTGGTCGGAGGGCGGCCCGGTCCTGATGGCGTACGGGACCTTCAATACCCTTGCCGCGCAGGCGGAGTACAGCGAGCAGGACAAGCGCAACATGCTCGCCGCGCTGCTCACGTTGCGGGTCCTAGTCACCACCAGGGCGGGAGTTCGGCCGAATCCGCAGCCGTTCCAGGCCTGGGCGCTGCTCCGGGAGAATCGCGGTGATTTCCTGGTCGCGCCGACGAACGCCGAGCCCCGCATCGTCGCCACCGGCCGGGCCGACTGGTCGGGTTGGGTGGAACTGGTGACCGAGCCGGTCGACGAGGTGGCGATCCGGATGACAGCCAGGGTGATCACCGACGTCGGCGCCGACGTGCTGTGCATGGTCGAGGCCGAGAACCGTCCCGCGCTGGTGCAGTTCAACACCGAGTTGCTCGACAGCCGTTACCCGCACGGCATGCTCATCGACGGCAACGACCCACGCGGCATCAACGTCGGCCTGTACGCGGCGGCCGGTGTGGACATCATGTGGATGCGCAGCCATGTCGACGATCCGGACCCGTCACGGCCCGATCGCCCCCTGTTCTCCCGCGACTGCCCCGTGTACCGGCTGTCCCTCCCCAGTGGAAACGAGATCTACGTCCTGCCCAATCATCTGAAATCGCAGTCGTTCTCGTCCGGCAATCCGGATCCGCTGCGGACCCGGCAGGCGAATCGCGTCCGGGCGATCTATGACGACCTGCGCGCCGAGGGAGCGGTCAACATCGCGATCGTCGGCGACTTCAACAAGGGGCCGGACCGCAACGACCCCACCCATCACCCCACGCTCGAAGCACTGCTCGATCCCGGGACACCGCTGGTGAGCGTCTACGACCTACCCGGCTTCGACGTCGGACCACGGCCCGGCACCTTCCAGTCCTGCTCCCTTGGCAACCGGCTCGATTACATCCTGCTGTCCCCCGAACTCGCCGCGACCGCCACCACCGGCGGGGTCTTCCGACGAGGGCTGTGGGGGAACCCGAAGAACAAGAACAAACCGAGTGATTGGCCGATCTACGACGAGATCACCGGCTCGCGCCACGCCGCCTCCGACCACGCTGCTGTTTTCGTCGATCTGGAAATCTGAGGATCCATTCCTTTTCGTGTGGTCAGCGCTGCGCCGTCGTGGGAAGGTGCCGCAATGTCATCGCTGCAGGGTCCCGCAGGTGTGTTCGACCGAGCCGCGGACACCTATGACGCCGTTGGTGTCCCCTGGTTCCGGCCCATCGCCGCTCGACTCGTCGATGAGCTGGCGGTCCAGCCCGGCGAGCGTGCCCTCGACATCGGCTGCGGTCGAGGTGCGGCACTGTTCCCACTCGCGGAGGCGGTCGGGTCGACGGGGTCCGTCGTCGGCATCGACCTGTCGCCGAGAATGGTCGAGCTGACCGCGGCGGAGGCCACCGACCTCCCCCAGGTGCGGGTTCGCGTCGGCAATGCCGTTGCCCCCGACCTCCCACCGTCGTCGTTCGACGTCATCGCCTCGTCCCTGGTGCTGTTCTTCCTCCCGGACCCGGCCGGTGCGATGGCTCGGTGGGCGGACCTGCTGGTCCCCGGTGGTCGGTTGGGGATCAGCACGTTCGGCCCGCAGGACGCGAACTGGAAACGCATCGACGCGACCTTCTTTCCGTACCTTTCCCAGGGGATGCTGGACGCCCGGACCAGTGGGGCGCGTGGCCCTTTCGCCTCCGATGCGGGCGTGGAGGAGCTGTTCCGAGGCGCCGGCCTGAACGACATCCGGACGGTCAGCAAGACGGTCCGTGCGACCTTTCGCAACGCCGAGCAGCTCATCGAGTTTTCCTGGTCGCACGGCCAACGGGCGATGTGGGAGGCGGTTCCGGAAGCGGAGCGACCGGGGCTGAGGCAGCAGATCACCGACCTGGTCGACGAAGTCCGTGGCGGCTCCGGCGCGCTGAATGTTCACCAGGAGGTGCGGTACACGTTCGGCAGTCGGCCGTGACCGTCGCATCGGAGGACGTTGCGGGACGGCTGGTCGCGGTGAATGTGGGCCTGCCGAAGGACGTGTCGTGGAACGGCCGGACCGTGCACACCGGGGTCTGGAAGCGGCCGGTGGACGGACCGCGGATGGTGCGCTCGCTCAACATCGACGGTGACGGGCAGGGTGATCTCGGCGGGCACGGCGGGCCACACCGCGCGGTCCTTGTGTACCAGGTGGACGCCTATGACCACTGGCGGGAGTTCCTGGGTCGGGAGGACCTTGAGCCCGGGGCGTTCGGTGAGAACTTCACCGTCGACGGTCTTCCCGACGACGAGGTCTGCATCGGCGACCGCTTCAGCATCGGGGAGGCCCTGTTCGAGGTCAGCCAGCCCCGGGTCACCTGTTACCGGGTAGGCCTCCGGCTGGGCGAACCACGGCTGCCTGCACTGCTGGTGTCGCACCGGCGACCCGGCTTCTACCTGCGGGTGCTACGCGAGGGCACTGTCGCCGCCGGCGATCTCCTGATCCGTTCGGGAGGCGGTCCCGAACGGGTGAGCGTTGCTGACGTTGACGGATTGCTCTACCTGCCTGGTCATGACCGGGAGGCGATCGCCCGCGCGTTGCGGATCACCGCGCTGAGCCCGGGCTGGCAGGGGTCGTTCAGATCGATGCTGGCCACGGCGCCGGGCGAAACGGGCAACGTCGGGCTCACCGACGCGGCCGCCGCTCCACCCGTCGCATGGCCCGGGTTCCGCCCGGTACAGGTGATCAGCATCGTGGACGAGAGTGACGAGGTCCGTTCGTTGCGGCTCGGGTCGGTTGACGGTTCTCCGCTGCCGGCCGCATCGGCGGGACAGTTCGTCGCCCTCCGGCTGCCCGGTCGGGACGGTGCCTCATCGATTCGTGCTTGTCCGTGGTACTCGGCAACCGTG
>NZ_JBRIIO020000010.1:0-144216 GCF_052976845.2 Nakamurella sp. GG22
TAAGCTATTAAGCGCCCGGTTCATCGAGCACGAATCGATTGGGGAGCGCCCTGGTTCACGAGCTGCGGACCGGCTCACGAATCGACATGGCAGCGCCGCGAGGGTCTTTCGTTCTCAGGGAGGGTGACGGACCGGTTGTGCTCCTGTCCGCCGGGATCGGCGCCACACCGGTCCTGGCGATGCTGCATGCGTTGGCCGCTGGGCACACGACCCGTGAGGTGTGGTGGCTGCACGGCGCACGCAACAGCCGAACCCATCCCTTCGCCGCCGAGGTGCGCTCGCTGCTCGGCGGGCTCTCGCGGGTTCATCACGAGATCTGGTACAGCGCATCTCTTCCCGACGACCGCATGGGCGTCGACTACACCCGGCTTGGACGGTTGGACGCCGATGCGCTGCGCCGCCTGCATCTCCCGGCGGATGCGGACGCCTATGTCTGCGGGCCCGCGCATTTCATGCAGAGCACCCGAGAGTCGTTGACGGAGATCGGCGTGGCGCCGACCCGGATCTCGACAGAGGTGTTCGGTGCGACCGCCCCGATCAACCCCGGGGTCGTCGCGGAAGGCACCGTCCCGCCGCACCCACCTGCGGGGCCGCCCGGTCACGGACCTGAGGTCGCGTTCGCTCGCAGCGGCCTCCGGGTGCCGTGGGGCGATGGGTCGACAAGCCTGCTCGAGCTCGCCGAAGCGTGTGACGTGCCGACCCGGTGGTCATGCCGCACCGGCATCTGCCACACCTGCGAGACCGGCCTGCTGTCCGGATCAGTCACCCATGACCCGCCGCCGATCGACCCGCCCGCGTCCGGCAACGTCCTGATCTGCTGCGCCGTGCCCCGGGAGCCTGTCGTTCTCGACCTCTGAGTCGTCGACAGCTCGCAGCCTCGCCTAGACCGCTCAGTGCTTGACCACCGCCAACATGTCCCTGACTCCTGCTGTCGGCAGGTAGGCCCGGGTGATCCCGATGCCGATCCGCGGGAGGTCACCTTCGTCACGGAACACCATGTACATGGGCGAGAGCCGGGGCTGGAACTTGCTCTTGAAGGCGTGCAGCGAGCGGAAGCCGTACACCGGCTCGAGACTGTCGCCGAGCGTGTCGAGAAACCGTTCGACGACAGTCTCGCCGGCCGGGTCCGCGTCCGACTTGGCCAGTGGCGCGCCCGAGAGCGAGACGAACTGCGCACCCTGCTCCTTGAAGTACAGGCACGACGACGCGATCAGGAATTCCATCGTCGCTCGGAAGCCACCGTCCGCCCTGCGCATGAGATCCAGCGTCCAGCCGGCCACCTCACCGTTGCCGCCGTACACCGGCATCCACGACGTCACGCCGTGCAGGGTGCCGTCGTCGCCGACGGCAAGGCCCACCTGCACTTCCCGGTCCAGCGCCTCGGTCACACCGCCGAGGGTGAAGCCCATTTCAGGCAGCTCCTTGTCGCCGAGCCATTCCTGCGAAAGGTGCTCCACCTGCCGGACGAGCGCCCAGGACTCGTCGGCGAGCGTCACCATCCGGAAGGACACACCTTCCTTCGGCGCCTTGTTCAGGGCAGTCCGGATGTCCTGCCACTTCTTGCCCTTGAACGCGAGTTCGGGAAGATCGATGACGTTGTCCTCCGCCACCTGGACGCTCTGCCAGCCGAGCCCGTCGGTGACAGCAGTGGTCACTTCCGTGCAGGAGAAGAAGTACGGGACCATCGCGGCGCTATCGCACAGTGTGATGAAGTCATTGATGGTGGCTGCGGCCGCGCCCGGCGGTCCTATCGGGTCGCCGAGGGCGATGGCGACACCGGCGTGCTTGCGGAAAGCGATGTAGCTCTGCCCATCCGCGGTGATCATGTGCCGGTTCTCGGGCCAGGTCGTCATCCAGGAGATCGTGCTTCCGCCCCAACGGCGCAACAATTCCTTGGCGATGTCGGCGTTCGAGCTGCCGGAGGCCAACCGGCGTTTGCTCCGGCGGGGTACCCGGAACGCGCTGCGCCCCAGGATGAGGACGACCAGGAATGCCAGGTAGAGGACGGCACTGGCGATCAGCTGCGGTATGCCGTCCAATTCGATGTCCGCATCGGGGACAAAGGCCGCGATGATCGCCAGCACGATCACCAGTGCCACCAACAGCATCGGCAGCATCGCCAGGACGACTGCGACCCACCACGCCCACCGGTAGCCCTTCCGTAGCCCATTGGCGATGAACAACGAGACGGCAAGCGTGATGACGAGCCCGTACCAGGCTTCCGGTGCATCGTCGGGCGGTCCGAACGGTGTCAGCCGACCAGGAAGGAAATTGGCCAGCAATTGGACGGCTGCGATCAACAGGACACCAACGGCTGCCAGAAGTCTCAATTCGTGCCGGGTCGGTAGCGCCCGCGCATGCCTGGCGCGGGAACCCGCCAGCCTCGACGAGAACGGCATGCTCAGCGCGACCGCGACGAAGTGTTCGGCGTCCGCCATCTGCCCGATGAAGACGATCGAGAACAGGACGTACGCCCAGATCGCCAAGCGGAGCCGGAGACGCCACGGTGGCCGCACGGTCGCGCTGGCCACGCTGAGCGCAGCCATCATGCCGGCCGAGAAACCGACGTCTGTCTCGGTCGCTCGCTGTATTACCCAATCCCACTCCGAATCGCGGAAGATCAGGAAAACCAGCGCCGTGACGAGGACGGCCAAAATCTGGTAGCCGACGCAGATGATGACCGTGCGTTTGGTGCCGAGCACCCACTCCGAGAAGCCGGTCAGAATGGCAAAGGCGCCGGCCACGAACAAGTAATAGAAGGGGTTGAGAGCGAAGAAGGCGCCCCAGATCAGCGTGAGCCAACGCCCGTCCTCGAAGGCAGGCAGGCCGTACGCGACGTCGGCGTACCAGGACTTGTCCTCGATGCTTTCCCACAGCGTGCCGAGGACGACTGCGAGCAGCAACGTCACCACGACGTAGAAGGTGGTGAACGGCAGTCGCTTGACGAGGTGCAAGAAGGTAGACGGCTTCTTCGGTTCGGCAGGGGGACCAGCAGGTGTCGCCGACGACGCCTTCCGACGGGGCTGCGACGTTGCTGCGTTCGTCTCGGCCGGGGTCGTCGTGGGGGCGTCCGTCCTGACTGCGTCTGTCTTCACGCCGGCGTTCTGCGCTTGACCGTTGTTGCGCGCCGGTACGGCGTCTGCCGCCGGTGATGATCCGGCGACCGCGGACTTCTCGGGATCACCGGGGGGCGGCCCCGCCGGGAGCGAAGACCCATCGACGTCAGCCACGGCTGCCTCCAGTTCACCACTCGCCATCGAGGTCGCCGATTCGACAGCCGCGGATGTCGTCGTCATGCCCGCGCCTGAAAGACCCCGATCGTGAGTTTAGGTGGATCTTGACCGCTGCCACCCAAAGCGGACACGCTGCTTTTCCGTCTCGACATCTTCAACTCCCCGCGCTCACCATCGCCGCGGTCGCCAATGAGTCGACGAACTTCACCACGCCGACGTCCACCTTCACCTGCGGCGTCATCAAGGAGCTCTACCCCGACCAGTTCGTTTGAGCAGTCTCCGGCGCTGCGATTCGAGGTAGCGGGCCGCGCGACGCTGGCCTCCGCGGGTCGAGATCGCTGCCTGCAACGCCTCCATGGCGCTCGTCAGGGCCGCCGGGTTGGGAGACCAACCCCGTCGCTCGCACTCGCCGAGCCAGTCGATCGGCGTCGTGTGCCCTCGTTGCCCGTTGCACCGGCGGCAGGCGGCAGGCGGCCACTTCGTTCTCGACCCATGACGGCCCACCCTTGACCCTCGGCACGAGGTGATCTGTCGTCGGCACAACCAGGCCACCGAACGACCGCCCGCACCAGACGCACCGGGCCCCGTCCCGCGCGAGCACCGCCACCAGGCGTTCGGACCGATCGGGGTGCCGGCTCGGTCGGTCATCGGTCACCTGTCCATGGTGCCGGGCGTCCCATCAGAGCCGCTGGCTCCCTCTGGCCTGACAGGCAACCGCCGCTTACAGTGACCCAGGTCACAGGCTGCCCGGTACCGGCCGGACGAACAGCCCCACCGACAAGGAGTCCACTGCATGCTCGTGCCAAAGAGAACGCGACTACTCGGATCAGCGGTGCCAGTCATTGCCGCCGGGGTGCTTCTCACCACGCTGGTTCCCTCCACGGCCGCCGCGGCGCCGGGAAATGCCTGCGAGAACCGGAACAACAACACGTACGCCAAGCTCCTCGAGTGCGTCACGCTCGACGGCGTCCGGAGCCATCAACTGCAGTTCCAGAAGATCGCGGACAACAACGACGACGAGTTCTACCCGGGCACCCGCGCGGCTGGGACCGAGGGCTACGCGCAAAGTGTCGACTACGTCGCCACTCTGCTCGAGGACGCCGGATACAACGTGACGCTGGATCCGTTCGAGTTCAGGTTCAACTTCCCGGTGACCTTGGAGCAGCTGACCCCGGTGAGTGCGGACTATCCATCTGGCGCCTTCACCGGCAGCGGCAGCGGCGATGTCACCGGCAACGTCATCCCCGTTGATCTCAACTTGACACCTCCCTACACACCGGTGACCAGCGGCTGCGAGGCCGCGGACTTCGCCGGCCTCAACTTCTCAGGACCCAACGACATTGCGCTCGTCCAGCGCGGGACCTGCAACTTCTCAGTCAAGGCGGCGAACGCGCAGGCGGCCGGCGCCGAGGCGGTGATCATCTTCAACCAGGGCAGCGATCCCACTCGGACGGATTTGATCATCGGCACGCTGGCCCCGCTGCTACTTGACATTCCCGTAGTCGGTGCCAGTTTTGCGCAGGGCGTCGCACTTGCCCAGCCGGGTTCGACCGCTCGGGTCAATGCCCTGTTCGAAACCCGCACCGACTACAACGTCATCGCCGAACTCCCCGGCGTCGACCGGAACAACGTGGTGATGTCCGGCGCACACCTGGACAGCGTGACCGAAGGTCCCGGCATTCAGGACAATGGATCCGGTTCCGCCGCGATCCTCGAAACCGCGTTGAAGATGAGCAAGCTGAAGCCGCAGAACACCGTGCGCTTCGGCTGGTGGGGCGCGGAGGAAGAGGGGCTGGTCGGGTCCACCGCTTACGTCGAGGGCCTGTCCCAGGCGGAGCGGGACCGGATCGCCATCTACATGAATTACGACATGATCGGTTCCCCGAACTACTTCTTCGGCGTCTATGACGCAGATGAGTCCAGCTCCGACGCCCCTGTGGTGGTGCCGCCGGGGTCCACGGCGATCGAGGATCTGTACGAGTCGTACTACACGAAGATCGGCGAACCGTACGACGACACCGAGTTCTCCGGCCGCAGTGATTACCAGGCCTTCATCTTGGCGGGGATTGCGTCCGGCGGCCTCTTTACCGGTGCGGAAGTAGTCAAAACACCTGAGCAGCAGGCCATCTGGGGCGGAACGGCGGGCGAGCAGTTCGACCCCTGCTACCACCTGGCGTGCGACGACTACGACAACATCAGCCTGAAGGCGCTCGAGGTCAACAGTGACCTCGTCGCATTCGCGCAGCTGACGTACGCCTATTCGACGGAGTCCGTCAACGGCGTTCCGGGCAAGAAGGTGCCCGGACCGGCATTCACGCTGCCGGCCCCGGCCGGACCCGAAGGCACCTTCGCCGCAGAGGGCGGCGGCGCGGGTCCGCACGTCCCTCACCCCTCGGCATAGTGACAGAGGGCGGTCCGGCCGTGATCGGCCGGACCGCCCCTTCAGTTCACAACGTTAATCAGCGCTTGCCCGGAGTCCGCGCCACCCCGATCAGCACCGGATCATGATCCGACGACCGGTACGGATCGGGCTCGTAGAACCCGGGCGGGTTGAATTCGGTGTTGTAATCCAGGAACAGCGCCTCGTCGGCATTGATGTGCCAGATGTCGACACCCGTGATCCGGCGGGCCAACTGCCGGGTCACCAGCGCCTGGTCGAGGTAGCCGGCCTGACCTTCGAAAACATAGGAGTAGCGGTCTTTCTCGGCCAACCGGGACTCGATCAGATCGACGAAGCCGACAGACCTGAGCACATCGATCGGGTCTTCGTCACCGTAGGAGTTGAGGTCGCCGACCACCATGACGTCGGGACCGTCGAGCGTCCTGGTGAAACGGGCGAGCGCCGTTGCCTGCGCCACCCGATCCGCGTTGAAACAGCCCTGGCCGTCACCTCGATCGGCATTCGGCCCCGTCGGCTCGGGACTGCCGCAGCTCTTGGACTTGAAGTGGTTCACGACCACCCAGAACGGCCTGCCCCCGCTGGCCGGCCGGAATCGCTGGGCGAGCGGGTACCGCGCGTTCGCGAACGCTTCGTCGGTCGTCGTGCGTGCGCGGCCCATCGGGACGACCCGCGCCGGCTGGTAGATCATCGCGACCTTGATGGCGTCGGTCCCGAAGAGACCTCTGCCCGGTTCCTCGATGGTGGCGTACCGGCGCTTGCCGGCATCCCTGTTCAAGGCTGACACCAGGTCATCGACGGCCTGGTCGTCCTTGTCGTTCTCGATCTCCATCAACCCGACGACGTCGGCGTCCAATGTGCTGATCGCCGCGACGATCTTGGCCCGCTGCCGCTCGAACTCCAGCGCACTGTCCGCGCCGCGCGGATCGTCGCCGGTGTCGGTCACCGCGCCGGGGACGTCGATGGTGGTGAAGTAATTGAGCACGTTGAAGCTGGCGACCTTGGCTGCTCCGCCTACAAAATCGGGTGCGGCCGGCCGGGGGTTGGTGCGGGTGACGACCGGGTCGGCGGTCGGCTGCAGGCGGTAGAGGTCGATCCCGTAGCTCAGTACGCCGACCACTCCCGTGAGGGTGTCGCCGAGCCGGATCACCTCTCCGTCGACGTCGGTGAATGGCACCTCAGCGGGGTTCTGCACCGAGCTTCCGTCGTCGATCACCAGGCGGCGGGCCTCGTTGGCCGCCTGCTCCGCAGCGTCGTCGGCGGTTCCACCGTTCGTCGGCTGGAACAGCCTGCCACCCGCGGAGACCACCAACTCGCCGAACCTGGCGAGGGTGAACGACTCCGTTGCCGTGACCGGCTCCGCCAGCGAGACCAGCATGCCCTCCAGCCGCTCACGGGCGTCCGGCCCGGCGGGCAGCGAGAGTGCTACTGGCGACGGAACCGCTGCGTCACCACAATCTCCCATCGAGGTCACCGCGGAGATCTGGGTCAGGCCGAAGTACTCATCGACGGTCCCGGACACCCGCACCACATCGCCGGGCGAGAGCGCCGGGCCGGCCGGCGCGAAAACGAAGATGCCGTCAGAGGTGGCGGGGTCTCCGTCCGAGTCCTGCAGGAAGACACCGCCCAGCTGGCCGGCACCCTGGAAATCACCGACCACGACGCCTTCGACGGTGACGGCGTCATCGTCGAGCGAGCTCACCGATCCCGAGCCCTGCACCCCGCCGATCTGGTGCGTCACCGCAACAGCGCAGGGATCGACCGGCGGCTCGGCCTCGCCGAACGTCTGCCCGGGATTCACCGACCCGAAGGAGCCCGTCGCCGGTGCGGTCCAGCTGAAGTCCCCGTAGGTGAGGCCCGTGCCGGTCAGTGCGACGGAGAACCCGACGGGAGTCGTCGTCAGTTCGGCAGCCCCGATGCCGGTGCTGGTCAACCCGTCCGCCGGGCCACCCGACGCTGTGAACTGACCTTCGTAGGACAGGAACTGCACGACGCCGGACGAGGCGTCGACCAGCGCCACCCCGTCCGGTTCCCCGTTCTGGATCCCGTTGGACGGATAACCGAAGCTCAGCACGCCGAAGCCGTCCAGCTGGTCCGGGATCACTCCGCTCAGCGGCTGGGTGTTGTAGGGCGCGCCGCCGTTGCCGTTGTAGAGCACGAGCGACCACCCGGCCAGGTCGGTCCCTGCGGGCCCGGCCACCTCGATGGCCTCTCCGACGTCCGTGCCGTCGTTGTCGTAGTGGATCTCGTTGACGAACACCACCCCGTCGGCCGGTGCGACGGCAGCGACCGGTGATCCGCTGACCACCACCAACCCGGCCGTCAGAGCTGCCACCGTTGCCGCTGCGAGTGGACGTCGTCGTCGCATCCAGTGCTCCATATCCGAATTGGCAATCGGCGAGATCCCGCCTGGCGCCGAGCATGTCACGGCAGAGCAGATCAAGGAACAACTCCGCGTGAACCGCTGGTAACGGTGGGTAGGTCACGGCCCGCTTGCCGCATTTGCCCGCCGTTCATGGTCAAAACCACCCGAGGAGGGCCGGTGGGTCGATACTGTTGTTCGTGCTGATCCGCGAGAACTTCCGTGAATACCTTGATCACCTGCTGCACGACGGCTACTCGGTGCGGCACGACGAGCACGGCTCGGACCCCGACCTGATCGACCCTGGCGGCAACCCGATCGAGACGTGGCGGGAGAGCTACCCGTACGACGACCGGCTGGACCGCGAGGCCTACGAGTCCGAGAAATACCAGCTGCAGATCGAACTGCTCAAGTTCCAGTACTGGGTCCAGGACACCGGCAGCAAGCACGTCCTGGTGTTCGAGGGACGGGACGCGGCCGGCAAGGGCGGCACCATCAAGCGGTTCATGGAGCACCTCAACCCGCGGGCCGCGCGAGTGGTCGCGCTGAACAAGCCAACCGAAACTGAACTGGGCCAGTGGTACTTCCACCGCTACATCCAGCACCTGCCCACCGCGGGCGAGATCGTGCTGTTCGACAGGTCCTGGTATAACCGGGCTGGTGTCGAGCGGGTGATGGGTTTCTGCACCGATCGGGAGTACGAGATATTTCTGCGGCAGGCACCGATGTTCGAGGAAATGCTCATCGAGAGCGGCTTCTCGCTGACCAAGCTGTGGTTCTCGGTGACCCAGTCCGAACAGCGCACCCGATTCGCGATCCGGCAGATCGACCCCGTCCGGCGCTGGAAGCTCTCGCCGATGGACATCGAATCGCTCGACCGGTGGGACAAGTACACGGCCGCCAAGGAAGCGATGATCCTCAACACCGACACCGATCACGCGCCGTGGACCTCGATCAAGAGCAACGACAAGAAGCGCGCCAGGATCAACGCGATGCGCTTCTTCCTGCACCAGTTCGACTACGAGGACAAGGACACCTCGGTCGTCTACGCCCCGGACCCGCTGATCGTGCTGCGCGGCCGGGAAAGCGTCCAGGACTGACAGCACGAGCATGTGTCGGGGTTCACGGAGTCGCAACGTGCCCCCGCCGGCGACGTCCTTCTCTGTGGGTCGATCTGTCGACCCGCAGAAACCGAAGGGCACGAATGACATCCCGCAAGAAGCTGACCACCAGGCCACGCCATGCCTCTGACGACTCCGCCGACGCCACCCAGCTGATCAGGCTCGGCGCACCGACCGCCTGCCCGACCTGCGGTTCCCACACCCGGCCGGCGCAGACCCCCGATGGCTGGGTCTGCCTGAACGCCTCCTGCATCTGGTCCCAGTAGCGGGTTCGATACGCCGTTTGCGCGGCCGCCGCATCTGTGGACGGCGCCGCGCAACTGCGCCAGGATGGGCACGCCCGCGGCGCGGTGGGCCAGCGGCCCCCGTCCGATCCAGCACCGTCTCGGAGGTCTGCTGATGCCTCTTCGTTCAGAACCATGGCCGGCCGGTACGCCGTGTTGGGTGGACATGGGTTCGCCCGATGTGGCGGCGTCCTCGAAGTTCTACGGCGGGGTGCTCGGATGGTCGTTCGTCGATACCGGTGAGCAGTTCGGGCACTACACGCTCTGCCAGGTGAACGGTCGTTCGGCCGCGGCGATCGGCCCGAAGCAGGATCCCAGCCAGCCGACGGTCTGGACGGTCTACATCGCCAGCGACGATGTCGACGCGACCGCGGCGGCCATCAGGGCCAACGGCGGCATGGTGCTGGTGGACCCGTTCGACATCCCGGGCACCGGCCGGATGACGGTGGGCATGGACCCGGCAGGGGCGGCGTTCGGCGTCTGGCAGGCCGGCGGCATGGTCGGCGCGGAGATCTACAACGAGCCCGGCGCGATGACGTGGGAGGACGCCCGGCTGACCGATACGGCAGCCGCCCGCGACTTCTACGCCGCCGTCTTCGGCTACCGATACCAGGTGATGGAAGGTGCCCCGGGTGGGGACTACACGATGTTCGACATCGGTGGAGACCCGTTGGGCGGCATCGGCGGCATGATGGGCGCGCCGCCCGGAACACCCTCGCACTGGCTCGTCTACTTCGCCGTCGGCGATGTCGATGCTGCCGTTGCCACCGCCACCGGCACGGGCGGCACCCTGCTGGCCGAACCGATGGACACCCAGTTCGGCCGGATGGCGTTCCTGACCGACCCGGACGGGGCACCGTTCGCGTTGGCCGGACCCGCGCCCGCATCGTCGCGCTAGCCGAAACCGCCGTGCCCGCGACCGTTTGAACATGGTCGCCGCGCGGAACCGCATCGTCATGAGTGCGCCGCGGAAGGCTCCCGGACAGGAGACCGCCGCGCATCCGACGCTGCTGACCTGGTGTGCGGTGCGCCGGGCCGGTCTCCTGCTGGTGCTCGCGTTTGCCGGGCTGACAGCGATCTGGACGGGGCTGGGCCTGCTCGTCACCGGCCCGCTCGCCGGTGGCCGCCTGGGCACGGTGGATCAGGACGCCGCCCGCTGGCTCGTCGAGCACCGCACCCCGGCGCTCGATCGCTGGTCGGGGTACGGAGCGCTGCCGGCCGAGACAATGGTCAAGGTGGTCGTCACCGCGGTCATCGCCGCTGCCATGTTCGTCGCCTGGCGGTCGTGGCGTGAGCCGGCACTTGTCTGCGTCTCGCTGATCCTGGAGGCGGCGGTGTTCATCACGGTGACCGGCATCGTCGGCCGGCCGCGCCCTGCCGTCAGCCAACTCGACGAGGTATCGGTGGGCACCAGCTTTCCGTCCGGACATGCCGCGGCCGCCGCGGCCTACAGCGCCATCGCGATAGTCGTCTTCGAACGCACCCGGAACGTCTGGATCCGGGCGGTGACGGTGCTGCTGGCGGTGGTCGTGCCGCTGATCGTCGCGGCCTCCCGGATGTATCGCGGGGTGCACTACCTGACCGACGTGGTCGGCGGGATCCTGCTTGGCCTTGCCTGCGTCGCCGCTGTCTACCTGATCATCCGGACCTGTTTCGAGCGGCCGGCGGTGCAACGCAGCAAGGTCGGCACGGGCGCGGAATGACCCTCACCTCCGTCGTCGTCCTGGTGGCGGTGATGGCCGCCGTCGCAGCCTTCCTCTTCTCCGCGATACGCGCGCTGCCGGATCCGATCGACCCCGTCGACGAGGAACGCGCGGTCGTGCGCGAGCTCGGCCGGCACCCGAGGCTGCGGCGGTTCCTCCGTGAGCGATTCGACCGGCGGACCGCGGGCGGTCTGGTCCTGACAGTGTCGCTGGTGGTGGTGTTCGTCGCGGCCGTCGTGGTCGGCCTGCTGCTCGACATGATCGACACCTCCTCCGGTCTCGCGACCCTCGACACCACGATCGCGCGGTGGGGCGCCGCGCATGCCGACTCGACCGCGGTCGACGTCCTGCGGGTGGTGACGTACCTCGGCGACACCGTGGTCGTCCTGCTGGCACTGACCGTGACCGGTGCGCTCGACTTCCTCCGCTACCGCCGGATCGACGTCCTTCTCTTCCTGCTCGCGGTGATCGTCGGCGAGAAACTCATCGTCAACGGGCTCAAGGAGGTCGTCGACCGCGCACGGCCCGACGTCGGCCAGTTGGTGGACTGGGCCGGTCCGTCGTTCCCGTCGGGTCATGCGGCAGCGGCGGCAGCGGCCTGGCCGGCGATCGCGTTGGTGCTGGGCCGAGGCCGATCGCGCCCGGTACGGGCAGCTCTGGCGGCCTGCGCCGCCTTGATCGCGATCGCCGTCGCGGCGAGTCGCGCGTTGCTGGGGGTGCACTGGCTGACCGACATCGTCGCCGGACTGGTCATCGGCTACGGGTGGTTCCTGCTCTGCGCGGTGATGTTCGGCGGTCGTTCGCAGCGCCTCGGCGACCCCCTGACAGCGCGGCCGCGGGGAATCCGTGGCCGTCGCGGTGACAGCCGTGAGGTGACGGGCGGCCTGCCGCCGGACGGGTGATCGCGGCCGGACGACTATGGTTTCCGGTGCACGGTTCTCAGTGGGGTGAAGGGGTGCGGTCAGCTATGTCTACCGAAGCAGCGTCAACAGAAGAGGTCTCCAGCGAGACGATCGAGTTCCAGGCGGAGGCACGTCAGCTGCTGCAGCTGATGATCCACTCGATCTATTCGACGAAGGACGTGTTCCTTCGCGAGTTGATCTCGAACTCTTCCGACGCCCTGGACAAGTTGCGGCTGGCCGCCTACCAGGACAAGGAGCTGGAGGCGGACACCTCCGACCTGCACATCGCCCTGGAGACCGACCCGGCCGAGCGCACCCTGACCGTTCGCGACAACGGCATCGGGATGAGCCGCGACGAGGTCATCGACCTGATCGGCACCATCGCGAAGTCCGGCACCGGCGAGATGCTGGCGAAGCTCCGCCAGGCCCGGGAGTCCGGTGGTGGCTCCGAGCAGGCGACGGCGGAGCTGATCGGGCAGTTCGGTGTCGGCTTCTACTCGAGCTTCATGGTCGCCGACCGCGTGGTGCTGGTGACCCGGAAGGCCGGCGGGCACACCGGTGTGCGGTGGGAGTCCAGCGGGGAAGGCACCTACACGGTGTCCGAGCTGGCGGACGCCCCGCAGGGCACCGCGGTGACGCTGCACCTCAAGCCGGAGGACACCGACGACGCGCTCCACGACTACACCAACCCGTCGACCGTCCGCACCATCGTCAAGCGGTATTCCGACTTCATCACCTGGCCGATCCGGATGGTGCCGGCCGCCAAGGGAGAGGACGACGGCGAGGGCGAACCGGAGGTCGTCAATTCACGGAAGGCACTCTGGGCGCGGCCGCAGAGCGAGGTGTCCGACGAGGAGTACACCGAGTTCTACCACCACGTCAGCCACGACTGGCAGCCGCCGCTGGAGACCATCCGGCTCTCCGCCGAGGGCACGTTCGAGTACCAGGCGCTGCTGTTCCTGCCCAGTCACGCGCCGATGGACCTGTTCATGCGGGACAGCAAGCGCGGGGTGCAGCTGTACGTCAAGCGGGTGTTCATCATGGACGACTGCGAGGCGCTCGTCCCGGAGTACCTGCGGTTCGTCAAGGGCGTCGTCGACGCAAACGACTTGTCGCTGAACATCTCCCGGGAGATCCTGCAGCAGGACCGGCAGATCCAGCTGATCCGCAAGCGGCTGGTGAAGAAGGTGCTGTCGACCGTCAAGACGATGCAGGAGAAGGAACCCGAGAAGTACGCGACGTTCTGGTCGGAACTGGGCCGCGCTGTCAAGGAAGGCTTGCTGTCCGACTTCGACAACCAGCAGGCCATCCTGGAGATCTGCTCCTTCCCCTCGACCCACGATGCGGAGAAGCCCACCACGCTGCGCGAATACGTCGAGCGGATGCCGGAGGGTCAGGCCGCGATCTACTACGCGACCGGCGAATCCCGTTCCTCGCTGGAGAACTCGCCGCACATGGAGGCCTTCCGCGCGAAGGGCTACGAGGTGCTGCTGCTGACCGATCCCGTGGACGAGGTGTGGGTCGACGCCGTCCCGTCGTTCGAGGAGAAGCAGTTCACCTCGATCGCCCGCGGCGAGGTCGATCTCGGTGGTGACGACGTCGACGACGACACCAAGAAGGGCTTCGAGGGTCTCCTCACCTGGATGACATCGACCCTCTCCGACGACGTCAAAGAGGTCAGGCTTTCCCACCGGCTGGTCGATTCCGCCGCCGTTCTCGTCGGCGATCCCGGCGATCTGACTCCGACACTGGAGAAGATGTACCGGGCAATGGGTCAGGAGTTGCCCAAGGTCAAGCGGACGCTGGAACTGAACCCCAAGCACGGCCTGGTGACCGGTCTGCGCTCCGCGCACGAGACCCGGCCCGACGACGCCGCTCTCGCCGACACCGCCCACCTGTTGTACGGGATGGCGTTGCTGGCCGAGGGTGGCGAGCTGGCCGAGCCGGCGTCGTTCGTTGCGCTGCTGTCCAAGCGGCTGGAGAGCACGCTGTCCTGACTCCGGCGGCGGTACTGTGCCTGAGCGACGGTAGCTTTCCCGCATGGCCTTTCACTCATCGGAGGAGTTGCTCGTCCTTCATGCCGTCCGGATCCAGGGCATGACGGACACGGGTGGGATCGCGCGTCGCTTCTCGCTCGACACCGACGCCGTCGAGGAACACCTGCTGGACGACGAGGCGCGGGGCTGGGTGCAGCGAGTCGCCTTTGCGGACCTCAACGGCTGGACCCTCACCCGTGCCGGCCGCGACGAGGGCAGCCGCCTGCTTGCCGAGGAACTGCGGGCGACGGGCGCCCGAGCAACGGTCGAGTCGGCATACGAGTCGTTTCTCCTGCTCAACGGTCGATTGCTGACCCTGATGACGAAATGGCAGATCCGGCCCCGGCCGGGCGAACCGATGGCCGCCAACGACCACAGCGACTGGGCGTGGGACGAGGACGTCCTGAAGAGCCTGACCCACCTCTCGCGTCAACTGCGTCCGATCGGTCACCAGCTGGCAAAGGCGTTGTCCCGGTTCGCCTTCTACTCCGATCGGTTCGAGGCAGCACTCAAGAGGGTCGATCGTGGCGAGCGCCGATGGGTCGACGAGCCGAAGATCGACTCCTGTCACACGGTCTGGTTCGAGCTGCACGAGGATCTGCTCGCGACCCTGGGGCTGGAGCGTGGCGAGGGCGGGGAGTCGCGCTAGATGCAGGGCACCACGAACTGACACCCAGTCCCTGCTGCGCGGCTCTGCATGTCACAGTGCGACCCCCGAACGGTCAGCTGATGATGTAGCCCCCCTCGCGGCTCCGCTCGTGCTCCTGCTTGCAGCGCCGGCACTGCAGGTAGGTGCCGCCATCCGGATGGTGCCGACGCTGCCATCGGTGCAAGCCGATCAGGCATCGGAGATCCTTCATGTCAGTGGCCGAGCTTTCGCAGAACCTTGTCCGCGGTGGCGTGCCCGATCGCGTAGGCGTCGTTCATGGCGGTTCGGAAGTGCAGGCCACCCCAGATCCTGGCGTGGAACGCGTCCCTCTCGATGGAACTGAGATTCTTGTACCGCCGTTCGGTGTCGGTCGAGTACGAGTGCAGCGTCAGCGCGGTCCGCTCGCCCAGCGTGTGCCGGATTGTCTCGATCGCCGGGGCCGTCACGCAGCCGTGCCCGCTGACGTAGTCGGAGTACGGCGGGTTGGCGATCAGCGGCTGCCACGCCGGGTCGGGAACGGTAGCCAAATTGCCGTCACTGCCCGCACCATGAATGGCCTGGAACGGTCGCCAGAACCCGACCTCGTACTTCAGTCGCCAGCAGGTGATCAGCGAGTCCGTCATCGACGAGTGAATGGTGGCGAGGAGGCGAACGGTGTCCATCAGGCCCATCGGCCGGCGATCGAGGTACCGGAGCAGGCCTTCGGTCAACATGATCGCCGAGTTGGAATTGAAGAACTGCGCAGTGTCGGTCTGTCGGTCCGTGCGCGCGGATCCGGTCGCCGCGCCCAGACGCTTCACCTCGTTGTACTGACGGGCGTAGGTCGAGCTGGTCAATGCATCGGGACCATTCACGCCCTTGGCCCTGACGGGGCCCCGCACGACCAGCGGGTCGATGAACCCGAGCCACGGAGCCAACATCGCCCCGCCGGGGGCAGGCTGCCACACACCCGGATCCTCGTCCCGGTCGTACACGATGGAGGGGTCCGGCCCGTCGTCCGCACGACTGAGGATCATCCGCGCGGCGGCCCGCGCGCCGGCAGCTCTGCCGCGTTCCTTGCTGGGTCCGGCAGCAACGGTGCCCAGGCTGACGTCCAGCTGCCCGTCCAATGCCTTTTCGGACTCCGGGAAATAGTGAAGGAGGACATCGTGAGCGGCCACTGCTATCGCCGCCACCCGCGAGCCGTGCTGCCGATCAGCGGCCTGGGCGGCACGGTACATCGCAAGCGACGTGTAGCCCAGGTAGGGGACGCCGATGGCAATCGGGGTCTTCGGAGCGAGTTCCGGATCGCCGTAAATGGTGAGAATTGACGTGCGCTCCCAGTCCTGCACCACCGTTGACGACGCGTGATGTGAATGGGTCGTATCCGCGATGACCGGCGTTACCGGTATCAGCCCCAGAACAGCCACCACAAAGAGGGTGAGGAGCCGCGAATGTGATCGCGTCATCGGTTCTCCTTCGGTCATCTCGAATCCACTGTCATGTGTGCAGAGAAAGGCGCGCTCCCAGGGCCCGAGGACCCTGCTGGCGTGACACTCGGCTCCCACCAACGCAACTCGCGGCCGCGTTCCTTGCCGATCAATTCACCAATTCTTACGAAGGTGTCAGCCCAGTCGGGCGGTGATCTCGCCGCGCATGCACTTTGTGATTGCAGCATGACGATCTTCAACCGAAGGCACCCCCGGGCAGGCCACGGTCTCCGAATGCCGCCGTCCAACGTGGTGGCGGAACCGGATCACACGGCACAATTCGTTAAGAGAAGGATCCACCCGGTGTCAAGTCCTGGACGGCAATACCCGAATTCAGCCGGTCGGCATTGCGGCCTGCAGCGTTCCCACGCCATCGCCGGTCAGATCGGAAAGGGCGACGGATCGGCCGGTCATGGCGAGCACGAGCGACAGGATCGGTCCGCTGACCTCCGGCCCGCTGCCGTGCGACCAGTCCGTGTCGGTGGCCACCAGTTTCACGCCCGCGATGCGGTTCTTGGCACCGATGAGCAGATTCGAATTCTTGTAGAAGTCAGCGGCCTGGCGGGTGGTCGCGACGGGTGGGCTGTAGTCGATGCCGAGGGGTCGCCGGATGTCGGCGCCGTGCACGACCATTTCCCCCACCCAGGAATCGAACGGTCCGGGCGGAGCCGTGGTGTCGTCGACATGCGCCGTGAGCTCCGCCAGCGTCTGCTGCGGCGTACCCGCACTTTCCCGGGCAATGTCCTTCGCCGCCATGGTGTTGAACCGGAACCCGGACGAGGCAAACTTGGCGAAGAATTTGGGCGGCGTCTGCTTGGTCAGCGCGACTACGTGCCCGAGCGCCATGTGGACGGTCCAGTCAGGGCACAGCGAAGTGACCAGCCATTGTTCGTCCGTCAGCAGTTGAAGGTCCCGAATCAGCGATCGGCGCTCGGCATGAATCAGATCCCAGGTGCTGTTCGACATGTCTTCGGATGCTCCTTCGAGGCCGGGACGGCCAACTGCTCGGACCGGACCGTCCGCACACCTCCCAGACGGCCGGGCCACCGCGGAATCGACAGCCCTCCCGAACGGATCGGACGGTCAGGAGACTCGGGACAGGAACTCGAGCACCCGGCGGCTCAGAAGGGCGGCGGCGGGCGGATCGAAGGAGGTCAGCGACGGATCCGTGAACAGATGCTTGTCGCCGCTGTAGAGGAAGAGCTCGGCCTGTTCGGTGCCGGCGACCAACTCCCGTGCGGCGTCCAGGTCTCCCTCACCGGCGAAGAGCGGGTCTGTGTCCATGCCGTGCACCTGAACCGGCACACCCGCCGGCCAGGCCGAACCGAACTCGGACACCGGCAGGCACGCCTGGATGAGCAGCGCCCCCGTCGCGCCGGGCCTGGTCTGGGCAAGCCGCTGGGCGGGCATCACCCCGAGTGAGAATCCCGCGTAGACGAGCGCATCACCCAGCCCTTCCGCCGCTGCTACGCCCCGCTCCATGATCGTTCCGAAGCCGGTTGCCGACGCGTAGCCAACCCCTTCCTCCAGGGTGTCGAAGGTGTGGCCGTCGTAGAGATCCGGCACGTGCACGGTGTGACCCGCCAGGCGGAGTTCATCAGCGAAGGACTCAACGCCGGGCGTCAATCCCTGAGCGTGGTGGTAGAGCAGCACTTCCGCCATCGTCATCTCGCCTTCAACCCGTCGGGGACATCCGCAACACCGTTGCCGATTCCGGCCGTGTGATCAAGAGCAGCGCTGCTTCGATCCGCAAAGTACCCGCCATCCGTGACTTTGGT
The DNA here is from genome assembly GCF_052976845.2 of Nakamurella sp. GG22. Classification (NCBI taxonomy): domain Bacteria; kingdom Bacillati; phylum Actinomycetota; class Actinomycetes; order Nakamurellales; family Nakamurellaceae; genus Nakamurella; species Nakamurella sp. GG22. The sequence goes on from NZ_JBRIIO020000010.1 coordinate 17,936, forward strand.
CCCTTCCCGACCGCGACCACTCACCGAAGACTGGTGACATGCAAACCATCGACCAGTACCTGCCTGAACACCCGTTCTTCCAAGGTCTGGACGCGGACACCACCGACCTGCTGTCCGGCTGCGCGGTCAACGTGCACGCCCGGCCGGGCGAGTTCCTCTTCCGCGAGAACACGCCGGCGGACCACTTCTACGTGATCCGGCGGGGCCGGGTCGCCATCGAGGTGCACACGCCAGCTCGCGGCGTCGAACTCGATGAACTCGCCGACGGGGACGTCGTCGGCTGGTCCTGGATGGTGCCGCCCTACGAGTGGACCTTCGATGCCCGAGCGATCACCGATACCAGCGCGCTCGCCTTCGACGCCGCGTGCCTGCGGGCCAAGTGCGAAGCCGATCCGGTCGTCGGGTACGAGCTGACCAAGCGGTTCGTCACCGTGATGAACCACCGGCTGCAGTCCGCGCGGGTCCGGATGCTGAACCTGCAGGCGGAATTCGTCGACTGAGACCGGTCGTTCGTCGACATACCCGTGTTTCAGGCCGGGTCCACCTCGGCCGCAGCGTTCGTCGCCGCCTCGAGCAGGTGACGTGCACGCCTGCCCAGGTCGCCGAGATCGACCCGGCCGGCGTCGACCGCGGCAGCCAAGCGTTCGGCCAGTTCCAGCGCCTCGTCGATGACGAACGCCTGCGCGGCCCGTTCCTGACCCATGTCCGACAGAATCGTGCGCTCGGTGCGCGACGCGATGACCGGGCTTCCGATGCCCTCCACCCAGACCCGGGTGCGCCGGCCCTCGCCCCGGTCCTCCCCGCGGATCGGCTCGAGGGCGAAGATCTTGTCCGCCCGCGCGTACTTCCCGAAGCCGAGGAACACCATGCGGGACTCGTTGGGCATGCGCCCAGTATCACGCGCAGACCGGCGGCGGCCTTGACCGGCAGAGGGCGTTTGAGCCGCCTGCACCCTGGAAAAACCCACCTGCAGTCGCGAACCAGTCGCGCTGTGCAGGGATGGGAGTTCTCATGGCACGCACCACATCACAAACACCACAATCACCACCGAATCGCCCGACCATCGTGAAGGTCGTTGCCGCGAGCATGGCCGGCACCACCGTCGAGTGGTACGACTTCTTCCTCTACGGGGTGGCCGCCGCCCTCGTCTTTCCGAAGGTCTTCTTCCCGGCCAATGATCCGGCGGTCGGCGTTTTGCTTGCTCTCGGCACCTTCGCCATCGGTTTCATCGCCCGCCCCATCGGCGGCCTGGTCTTCGGGCATTACGGCGACATCCTCGGCCGGAAGAAACTGCTGGTCATCAGCCTGCTGATGATGGGCATCGCCACCTTCCTGATCGGCCTGCTGCCGGGGTACGACACCATCGGGCTGGCCGCGCCGATCATCCTGATCATCCTGCGCCTGGTGCAGGGCTTCGGTTTGGGCGGTGAGTGGGGCGGCGCCGTGCTCATCGTGTCGGAGTACGGCGATCCCGCCCGCCGCGGATATTGGGCGAGTTGGCCGCAGACCGGTGCCCCGCTCGGGCAATTGATGGCCAACGGTCTGCTCGCGCTGCTGGCCCTGGTGCAGAGCGAGGACGCCTTCCTGTCCTGGGGTTGGCGGATCCCGTTCCTGCTGTCCGCGGTCCTGGTGCTGATCGGCCTGTTCATCCGTCTGGCCATCGAGGAGTCGCCGGTGTTCCGGCAGGCACAGGCCAAGACGGAGGCGGCGACCGCAGGCGGCGAGAAGCAGGCCATGCCGATCCTGGAGGTGTTCCGCAAGTACCCGCGCGAGGTCTTCACCGCGATGGGGGCGCGGTTCGCCGAGAACGTCTCGTACTACATCTTCACGGTGGTCATCGTGACCTACCTGACGAAGAATCCGCCGGACCACACCGCCTCGAACTCGTTCGCGCTCAACGCAGTACTGATCGGCGCGGCCGTCCATGCCCTGACAATCCCTGTGTGGGGCGCGATCTCGGACAAACTCGGTCGCCGGCCGGTGTACCTGTTCGGAGCGGTCGGGGTCGGCGTGTGGGCCTTCGTCTTCATCTTCCTGTTGGATACCAACAACTTCGCACTGACGGTGCTCGCGGTGGTCGTCGGACTCCTGTTCCACGGCGCCATGTACGGGCCGCAGGCGGCGTTCCTGTCCGAATTGTTCGGCACCAAGGTGCGGTACTCGGGAGTCTCTGTCGGCTACCAACTGGCGTCGATCGCCGCCGGCGGGCTGGCCCCGCTGATCGCCGTGGCGCTGTACACCGGCTTCGGAAACGGCTACCCGGTCGCCGTCTACGTGGCCGTGTCAGCCGTGATCACCGTCGTGGCCGTCGGCTCGTACTCGGAGACCCGTGACCGAGATCTGGCGTCCGATCCGGCGTTCGACCGCGGGGCGGACACCGGCGTGCGCGGATCGACGTCCGCGCCGGGCTCCTCCACCTCGAACCCCTCAACCTCGAATTCCCCTGGGCGCCGTTAGTCCGCGATCAGTCTCTGCACCACCGGCCCCGGCCGCACTTGTCGTGCGGTCGGGGCCGACCGATGTGTGCGTCCCGCGCGGCCCGCTCGTGACAGTCGCCTGCGCCCCGGTTGACACCTGTCATGCCCGAACGGTGTTCCCGGACACTGCCGCCACCGGTGTGCGCGAGACCACACTTCTTGCAACGGAAAGCGTGCGCAATGTTTCCGTCCGATGCCTCCCTGTCCGAGATACCGCAAGGGGGCGGAGCGGAAGCCCGTGAGCGTGCTCTGGTCTCTGCGCCCGAGCTGTCATGGGCGCTGCCGGAGGCCAACCGCCTCGGGGACCGAACTGGTCCGACACGGGTAGGAAGGTGGCGAATGGATCGGGGTGTCAGGGCGTCTCGCCCAGCAGGCTCCGGGTGAGCAGCGTCGCCGTGATGCGCCGCCACTGTTCCGGCGTCCACCCGAGCGTGCGCGTGGCGACCATGTAGTTCTCTGCACTGCTGATCAGGAAGGCGACATCGGCGGCGTCCTCGACGGCGAGCCCGGGGCGGAGCGCAGCGCGGTCGAGGAGCACGTCAGCCAGCGCGCGGAACGCGGTCCGACGCTGGCCCTCGTTGACATCCCACTGTGCGGCGAGATCGGCGTCGGTGCCGACAGTCCCGCGGATGACGGCCAGCAGCGGCGCCACCCGCTGCATGATCTCGAGGCCGCCGATCGTCCACAGGTCGATCACCCTGACCGGGTCGGGCTCGGCGGTCAGCGCCTGGAGCCACGGCCGGTCCAGCAGCGCGACAGGCTCGTCGTCGCCGACAGCCGCCACGTCCAGCGCCTCCTTGAGCAGCGTCGCCTTGTTCCCGAAGTGGAAGTAGACCGTCTGTACGGCTACGTCCGAGCGCGCCGCCACCTGGTCGAGAGTCGTTGCGCCGTAGCCCTGATCGAGGAACAGGTCCGCAGCCGCGGCCACAATCCGCCTCTTCGTCAGCCTGCTTTTCTCCACCCGGCTGGTTTTGTTCTTGACAGCATCACTCACTCGCTAGAGACTACTCTAGTGACTCGCTAGAGTCAGCTCTAGTGAAGGCAATGGGCCCGCGCTCCATCGGGGAGGCTGCATCCTCGCCTTCCCGCACGATCCCGACGGCAGAGGAATCCACCCCTACCTCGACTGACCCATCCGAAAAGGAGAACTGCCATGCAATACACCGACTCCGGCGGCAACGCCGAGCCCATCGTCCTGATCCATGCGGCAGCGTTCGCTGACTGGTTCGTCCCGTTCGGACGCGAGCCGGCTGTCGCCGGGCAGCGCCTGATCCGCGTCACCCGCACCGGCTACTCCGACCCCGCGCCCGCCAAGCCGATGTCGGTGGCCGATCATGCCGGTGAATGCGCAGATCTGTTGCGCAGCTTGGGGATCGGGCGAGCACGGGTGCTGGCGCACTCCTCGGGATGTGTGGTCGCGCTGCAACTGGCGCTCGACCACCCGGACCTGGTTGGCGAGCTCGTTCTGGTCGAGCCACCGTTGATCGACCCGCTCTTGCCGGCCGAGGACCGGGCGCCCGTAGCTGCCCTGATCGGGCCCGCCATCGGCGCTTCGATGAGTGCCGCCGCCCAGGGCGACCTGCACACTGCGTTCGACACTTTCCTGTCTGCGCTGTGCGGGCCGGACTTCCGGGCGGTGATCGAGTCGACACTGGGCACGGCCGGCCTGGAACGCGCCGAACGCGACTGCGGCTACTGCTTCAGCGGCGAGGTGCCTTCGCTCGTCGGGTGGCAGTTCGATGCGCAGCAGGCGCGCCGGATCGAGATACCGGTCCATCTCCTTGCCGGCGGTGACAGCCCCGTCTTCACGCACCGACTGATCGACCATCTCGCCGAGATGCTGCCCGCGGCGCGCACGGCCGTGATACCCGGTCACAACCATCTGCTTCCCCTCACCGCCCCCGACGCGCTCGCCGATCTAATCCGGACAGCAACCGTCACGGCCTGAGCCCAGCCGCGCGAGCTGCCACGGCCCTGGCGAGAGAGGCTCGCTGAAAACACCACCAGCAACAGAAGGGAACACCATGCCGGACCTGGCACCGATCCACCACGTGAAGATCCCGGTCAGCGACGTGCGTGTCAGCACCCAGTGGTACGAGCGGGTGCTCGGACTGGAGGTGGAGATCGAGTTCGTCGAGGAAGGCGAGCTACGTGGGGTGGCCCTCAACGGCGCGGGCGGCACCACCCCCATCGCGCTGCGGCAGGATCGCGAGCGCGCCGCCGCGCTCTCCGGATTCGACCTGCTCGCCATCGGTGTCCCCACCCGGGAAGGCGTCCAGGCCTGGGCCGAGCACTTCGCCGCCATCGAACAGCGACACGGCGGCATTGTCACCGGCCACCGCGGCGGCAGCGTTCTCGTCGGCCTGCACGACCCCGACGGCATAGAAATCCGTCTGTACGCCGACTGAGGTGTGGCCAAGCTGCCGCCCGATCGAGTCGCCAGTTCCGGGCCTTGATCGGGCACGGAAGGGCACACAAGTGGCGACTCGATTCGGGTCAGGGCGGGAGAGTCAGGGGGCCGCGCTCACTTCAGCTGGTACAGGGCGCGGGCCTCCTCGTGGGTGGCGATCGGGCGACCCACCTCACGGGCGATCTCCTGCGCCTGCTGCAGCAGCTCGAGGTTTGTGGGGTTGCGGTCCGGGTCGTAGAACAGCTCCAGGCCGGTCTTGATGTGCCCGCCCAGTTCGATGGCCCGGCGGAGGATCCCGGTGTCGTCCAGCGCGCCCTGTCCCCAGATCGAGATGTACCAGGGGTGCTTGACCTTGGCCTCCTCGATCATCCACAGGTAGTAGTACAGGCTCTCCAGGCTGGGCTTCATGCCGTTGGTGCCGATCGGCTTCATCGAGGTGAGACCGTAGTCGCCGATCAGGTAGAAGTCCCACATCGAGCCGGGCGTGGACATGCCCTGGTTGACGTAGTACATCGCGTGGCGCAGGTGCCCCGGCTCGTACACGCCGTAGACCATCGGGACGCCGCGCTCGCGCAGCATCCGCCACTGGTTGCCGACCCGCTGGTAGTTGAAGCCGAACTCCGGACCGACCAGGTAGCCCTCGTCATCCGTGTCGACCGCGAAAAGTGTGAGACCGGTGTCGACGCAGGCGATCTCGGCGTGCGCATTCTCGTTGAGGAGGGCGACATGCTCCAGCCCGTGTTCCTCCGGCAGCAGCCGCAGGTTGTTGCAGGTGGTCGGGTACCAGGTGATGTCCGGGTGCTTGGCGAGCACCGTCTCCCAGGTCCGCATGTAGTCCCTGTAGGCATTCTCGCCGAGCAGGTCGAAGCTGGTGTTGTGCGCATGGATCGCACCGGCACCCGCTTCCCAACAGCGGATGGCGTCGTCCGCGATCTCCTCGTAGCCGACCGGCGTGTTCGGGTTCATCTCCTTCGAGCGGATGCCGTTGATGTGCGACTCGATGACGACGGGCCCGTCCCAGGTGGGCTTCATGTCGGCGTACTTGTCCAGAGCGGTGGCCATGGTTCGTCTCCTCCTGCGGTCGAGCGGTCAGTGGGATTCGGTCAGTGGAATTCGGTCAGTGGGATTCGGGCAGCAGTTCGTCGATCTGTCGCAGCACCCAGGTCGGGCGCACCGCGGACGCGGCCAGCATCGGCAGGTCGGTTTCGCCGGTCAGCACCAGCGCGGTGTTCATTCCGGCCGCGATGCCCATGGCGATGTCGGTGGAGAGCCGGTCGCCGACCATCACGCAGTCGTTGGGGCTCACCCCGATCTGCCGCATCGCGGTCTCCACCATCAGCTTGTCCGGCTTGCCGGCGTTCACCAGGCATTTCACCCCGGTGCAAGCTTCGATGGCGGCGATGATCGCGCCGGCATCGGGTTCGCCGTGCCCGCCGGGGAACGGGCAGAAGACGTCCGGATTGGTGGTCACCAGGATCGCCCGCCGGTACACCGCAAGAGCGTCGAAGGCGATCTGGAGCTTGCGGTAGTCGAAGCCGCGGTCGTAACTGGCGACGACAACGTCGACTTCATGCGCGTCCTCGGTGAGCGTCAGGCCCGCCGCGGTCAGCGCTGATTTCAGCGGCTGCTCGCCGATGACGAAGATTTTTCTGTCGGCGGCGTGTTCGAGCAGCCAGGTTGTCATCGTCATGACCGTGTTGAGGATCTCGTCGGGGCGCACCGGGATGCCGAGTGATTCGAGCTTCTCGCGGTACATGAACGGATCCCGGGTCGGGTTGTTCGTCAGGAACACGACCTTGGATCCAAGCCCGCGAACGGTCTCGACCAGCGCGCGGGCTCCCGGCAGCAACTCCTTACCCAGGTAGATGGTGCCGTCCAGGTCGAACAGGTACCCGTCGTAGATCCGGCTCGGCCTGGCCAGCAACGACTCCAGCTCGTGGTCGAGGTCGACACTCATTGCGCCGCAGCCAATTCGCCGAAGAGACCACGGAGGGCGGGGTACATCCCCCGGTACACCTCGTACAACCGGTCGTAAGCCCCCGTGTGGCTGTCATCGGGATCGAAGGCGCGGCCGGTGCCGGTCATCGCTGCCGCCGCCGCCTCGATCGAGGGATGGATGCCCACCGCGGCCGCCGCCAGCACGCCCGCCCCCAGGCAGGTGCTCTCCGGCTCGCTGACCACCTCGACCCTGCGCTGCAGTACATCCGCGAGGATCTGGCACCAGATCCGGCTGCGGGACCCGCCGCCCAGTGCGACGATGCGCGAAACCTTCTCCCCCAGCGCCTCTTCCGCGCCGGCATACAGGAACCGCTGCTCGAAGGCCAGGCTCTCCAGGATCGCCCGGTAGACGTGCGCCTTGCCGTGGATGCCGGTCAGCCCGATCAACGCGCCGCGGGCGTGGTGGTCCCAGTACGGGGTCAGGGCGCCGGTCCAGTACGGCAGGGCCAGCAGTCCCTCACTCCCGGGCGGGAGCATGTCGGCCGCCGCTTCGAGGACCTGCTCGGGAGACAGGTCCAGGCCCAGCATCTGCGTGTTGACCCCGGCGAACTTCTCGACGAACCAGCGGATGTTGTACGTCCCGCCGCCGATGAACGTCTCCAGGGTGTAGCCGCCCGGGATGCCGGCGGCAAGCGTCCGGAACCGGACATCGCTGGCGTACGTGGGGCTGAAGACGCCGGATACGATGCCGGTGCCCAGGTTCAGGTAGGCGGCGCCCGGTTCGGTGATGCCGCAGCCGAGTTGGGCGGACTGGCCGTCGCCGACTCCGGCGACCACCGGCAGTCCCGGCGGCAGCCCGGTGAGCCGGCTCGCTGCCTCTGTGATGGAGCCGATGATCGCGCCGGGCGCAACCAGATCAGGGAACTGGTCGCGATGCAATCCGGCCGCGGCGATCAACTCGTCGGAGTAGTCGAACGTGGACAGGTCGACAACGCCCAGCGGATCGGCACTGGCCCAACAGGTTCGGAACTGCCCGGTCAGCCTGTTCACCAGAAAGCCCTGGACATCAACCACACATGCGGTGTGCTGCAACGTCTCTGGTTCGTGCTGGGCGAGCCAGAGCAGCTTGTACCAGGCCGGCGTGGGGTTGGGCGGCTTGCCGGTGATCCGGTGCACCTCCGGGGTGCCGTACTTCTGCACCTCCTCGGTGGCCCGCGTGTCGGCCCAGATCATCGCCGGGCGAAGCGGTTCGGCGGCGCGGTCCAGGCAGGCGAAGGTCTCCCGCTGGTGGGTGATGGAGATCGCCGCGATGCGTTCCCGGTCGACCGTCTGCACCGCGCGTTTGATGGCTGCGGTGGTGGCGGTCCACCAGTCCTCGGGATTCTGCTCGGCGTAATTGGGCCGGGGATGGTCGAGGGCGAACGTCGACCGGGCCTGGGAGACAGCGTGACCGGAGGAGTTCCAGACCACGGCCTTGGCGGCGGTCGTCGAACAGTCGACGCCGACGACCAGGTCACCGCGGGGCATGGGACGTCTCCGCTTCTTCGACCTCGTGCTCGGCGTTCTCCAGCACGGTGGCGATGTCGTCGGGTTCCCACCAACCGAGCGCGATCAGCAGGTCCACTCCAGTGACCCGGTTGCGCATGAAGGCGCAGTTGGTCACCGCCCAGGTCGCGTGGTCCGCGCCGGTCACCGCGGGCAGGTCGGTGAGCCTGGCCACCGCGCCCGCCGCGACCAGGCTGTGCGCGAGCTCGCTGGTCGGCCGGACGAGTGGCCGGAGTCGGGTCGCTGCCGCCGGCCAGTCGGAGATCAGGGCGATCAGGTCGGCGCGGTGCCGGTCGAGTGCGGCGACCTTTTTGCTGTAGTCGGACCAGCACTCGGCGCCGACCTGACCGGCCGGGTCGATGTCGGCGAATGCGGCTCGTACCGTCTCCTCCGGTGCCGTCAGCGATCCGCTCGTCAGACTCTCGACAAGGGCCAGCCGGTCGGTGTTGTCGAGCCGCTCGAACAGCAGGTCCCAGGCGGCAGCCGCGACCACCGCAGCGGCGCCGACCTGCGCGCCGTGCAACCCGATCGGCCGGTGCGCCGCGCCGTTGGACAGGTCCAGCATGTGGCTGACCAGGTGCTCGATGCCGGACAGGCAGGCGGTGCCACCGGAGACCCCGGTGGCGATGCCGCGGATCGCCAGTGCCCTGGTCAGCCGCGCCGTCGCGTCCGCCGAGCGGCCGAGTTCCGCGGACCAGTCGGCGACGCCCGATCCGACCTCTTCGAGAATCCGGATCGGCGCAGGATGGAAGGAGGTGTCGACGCCGACGAGGTCGGCCAGCAGCCAATCGGCGGGGGCGGTGAACATCGACGTGAGCTCACCGAACCCGGCGACGTTCATCGCCGATGGTGCCTGGTCGATGGTGGCCACGTCGGAGACGACGATGTCCGGCCAGCGGGACGGTGTGGTCCGCTTCACGCCGTTGCGCAGCAGCACCGACACGTCGTCGGTGAAGCCGTCGACCGACGCCGCGGTCTGCACCACCACGAACGGCACACCGCCGATCGCGGCGGATGCGACCTTTCCGATGTCGGTGATCGTTCCGCTGCCGATGCTGACCACCGCATCGACGCCGACCACCGCCGCACTGGCCTGCTCGATCACCGCCTCCGATGCGTGCAGCTCCGGGTGGCCGTCGTCCAGCACCACCGGGCGGACGTCGAAACGCTCCGCCAGCGCAGCCTCGATCGCCGGCTTGATCTCCTCGTCGCCGCGGCGGATCGGGGTGCGGTCCATCAGCAGTGCGACCGTCGGCCGGCCGCTGACCGACGGCCCGAACAGTTCGGAGACCGCCGACGTCACGTCCGACCAGTCGTGCGAGCCGATTCTCACCGACCGCATCCCGCAGGCGGGCAGGACTCCGTCCGGATCTGCCTCGCCCACGATGCGGTGGGCGACCTCCACCGGGTCCTGGTCGACCACCGGCATAGACGCTTCCCCGATAGACGCTTCCCCGATAGACCCTGTGTCGATATGAGTGGTCACCGTTGACTTCCCTTTCTCCTGATCAGCTGTGCTGGTCGACAGCTGTTACCGCTGGCGGCTTCTCGTACTGGACGGGATCCGGCAGCGGGACGAACGACAGCTCCGTAACAGGAGCGAACGCTGCGATCAGGGCGTCCTGTACCTCGGGCACCCCGGCGGTGAGGCCGAAGTCCGCCGCCGACACCACCGTGCGCGGATCGAACGACAGACCCAGTGCCGGGTAGACGTCGGTCAACACCAGGCGCAGCGGCTCCGCGTCGGTCACGACGATGCTGCCGCCGAGCAGCAGGCCGCCGCGAACGCGCCGACCTGCCGTCCCGACGACCTTGCCGACCCCGCCGGCATTGACGCTGAACCGGCCGGGACAGTACTCACCTTCGACCTCGCCAACCCGGGCGTCGACGCCGCCGTCCCGCAACACGCCGGCCAGGAGCTCGCCCAGCGCCGACATGTGTTGGGCCGGAGCGTATTCGCCGTAGTCGGGCAGGACCAGGTCGAAGCACAGGCAACTGCGGTGATAGGCCGCCGCACGCCCGCCGGGTGACCGGACGGCCGGTTGGAATCCGTGTGACCGCGCCACGGCGGCGGCCACCGGGAACCCGGGAGTCCGCTCGTCCCGGCGGCTGAAACCGACCGTCGGTACCGGCCGGTACAGCCGCAGCCAGCCTTCGGAACCGCCGGCGACCTTCCGCAGCAGAGCTGGTCCGATCGCCGCATCGGCGGCGGCCGACGAGAGGCCTTCGCCGGCGGACACCCGGAGCCGTCCGACGCCGCGCAGTAGGTCGGCGGCTGGGCGCTCGCTCGGGGCCGATGCCGAACTCAGGGCTGGTGCCGAACTCCGGGCTGGTGCCGGAATCACGGAAGTCCGGATTCCAAATGCGCGCGGATCGCGGTGAGCAGACCGGCGCCGGTCGCACCGTCCACCGCGCGATGGTCGCAGGTCAGCGTGAAGGTCGACAGCGGCCGCACCTGGACACTGCCGTCGAGGGCGACGGGGACCTGCCGGGTGGTGCCGATCGCCAGGATCCCCACCTGTGGCGGATTGAGGATCGCGTCGAACTGGTCGATGCCGAGCATTCCGAGATTGGACACCGTGAACGTGCCGCCGGTGATGTCGGTCATCGACAACTTGCCCGCGCGCGCACGCTGCACGACATCCTTGCGGATACCGGCGATGACCGACAGATCGGCGCCCTGCACCCGCGGCAGCACCGGCACCATCAGGCCCTTGTCCGTCGCGACGGCCAGGCCGATGTTGACGTCGGTGAAGGTGGTGATGACGTTGTCCGCGTAGTGCGCATTCAGCGCCGGGTTGGCGGTCAGCGCCGCCGCGCAGGCCTGCACGATGGCGTCGGTCACGGTCGCGCCCCGCGCCTTCAGATCCGCGCCGAGCACCGCGGTCATGTCCACCTCGACGGTCAGGTGGAAGACCGGTGCGGCCCAGGCTTCGACCATCCGGCGAGCGGCAATTTTCCGGACCCCGGTCAGCGGCTTCGAGACCCCCTCGGAGACAGCGGCTTCGGTAGTGGTCATCGTGGCTGCCAGGTCAGCGAAGGCGCGGTGCCGGCGGAACCGAAGATCTCCATCTTCGCCATCGTGGCGTCGACCATCCGCCGGCGCCCTTCGTCCAGCGCTTCCTCGAGCTGGCGGTCACCGTTGGACCAGGCCGCCTGGACTCCGGACCGGAAGGCGTGCCGCAGATCGGTGTCGGCGTTGAGCTTGTGCACCCCGGCCGCGACCGCGTTCTTGACCTGATCGTCCGGAACACCGGAGATGCCATGCAGGACAAGAGGAACCGGGACAACGTCACGGATCTGGGCGATCAGATCGATGGCCAGCGGCTGCGGATCGAAGGACGGCATCGTGCCGTGCACCACGCCCGCCGAGATGGCGAGCAGGTCGACACCGGTCTCGGCGACGAACCGCTCCGCCTCACGGACGTCGGTGTAATACGAGGACCAGTCGACCTTCTGGCCGACATCGGGGATCTTGCCCAGTTCGGCCTCCACCGGGATGCCGTACGAGTGGCACAGTTCGACAGCCTTACGGGTCGCCTTGATGTTCTCCTCGAACGGCAGGTGGGCAGCGTCGAACATGATCGAGTCGAAGCCCAGCCGGACGGCGAGCAGCACCTCGTCCCAGGTGCCGTGGTCGAGATGGATCGTGTAGGTGGCGTCGGATTCGGCGGCGTTGCGCACCGTCATCTCGTAGGCATTGCGCAGGCCCATGTGCGGGATGATGGCCCGTCCCACTTGCAGGTACACGGGCGACTGGGCCTGCTGGGCCGCCTGCAGCAGCGCCTGGGTGGTCTCATCGTTGTGCATGTTGAACGCGCCGACGGCATAGCCGCCGGCTCTGGCCGCTTCGATCCAGGCCAGGGGATTCGGGTCTCGCATGAGGGTGCTACCTCTCTCCGGTGGTGACCGGCGTGGATGGAATGGTGCGGAGCGGTGCGGGGGTGCGCCGCCGGCCCGGCATGATCAGGAAGCTCGACGGCTGGGCAACGTCCTGTCCAGCGCGTCCCGCCAGCCGGCGAGCCGCTCCTCCCGCTGGTCGGCGCCGATCTGTGGTTCGAACTCACGCTCGCAGCTCCACATCGACTCGAGGGTGTTCTGGTTGTCCCAGATGCCGACGGCCAGGCCGGCGACGAACGCGGCGCCCAATGCGGTGCGTTCCAACGAGTCCGGCCGACGGATCAGCCGGCCTGTGAGGTCCGCGGTGAGTTGGCAGAGCAGGTCGCTGCGGGTGCTTCCGCCGTCGACCTTCAGAGAGTCGACAGCGACCCCGCCACTCTCCAGAGAGTCGAGGATGTCGCAGGTCTGGAACGCCATGCTGTCCAACGCCGCCCGGACCAGATGGGCCGATGTCGATTCCAGCGTCATGCCGACGATCGCGGCCTTGGCCTGCCGGTCCCAGTGCGGCGCGCACATCCCCCCGAAGGCGGGGACGACGTACACACCGCCGGCGTCGGGAACCAGCCTGGCCAGCAGTTCGATCTCGTCGCTCGACTCGAACAACCGGAGGTTCTCCCGCATCCAGGACAGCGTCTGACCGGAATGGAAGACGACGCCCTCCAGTTCGTAGTCGGTCGTGCCGCCGACCGTCCAGCCCACACTCGAGGTCAGCCCGTCGACCAACCGGGGTTTCGGCCCGGAGTTGACCGTCAGGACCCCGGCCGTGCCGAACGTCTTCTTGGCCGCGCCGTCCGCGAAGCAGGCCTGGCCGAACATGCCGGCCTGCTGGTCGGCGATCACCGCGCGCACCGGCACCTCGGCGCCGAGCACGCCGGCTGCGGCGGCGCCGAAGTCCGCGTCCGAGTCGACGGCGGTCGGGAAGATCTCCATCGGAATGTCCAGCAGGGCACACAGTTCCGTGTCCCATGTCCTGGACTCCAGGTTGAACAACGCCGTCCGGGATGCGCAGGAGTGATCGGTCATGTGCGACCGGCCACCGGTCAGATTCCACAGCAGCCAGGTGTCCGGCGTGCCGCAGGCCAGCTCACCGGCCTCCGCGCGGCGCCGCGCATCGGGCACGTTCTCCAGCAGCCAGGCGACCTTCGCCGCGGAGAAGAAGGAGTCGTTGAACAGTCCGGTGCGGTGCCGGAACAGCTCGTCCAGGCCCCGGTCGGACCATCGCCGGACGATGTCGTCGGTCTGCTTCGAGATCCACACCAGGGCGTTGTGGATGGGCTTGCCGGTGGCCCGGTCCCACAGCATGACCGTCTCGCGGTGGGTGGTGATGGACACCGCGGCGAGGTCCTTCGCGGTGATGCCTGCGTCGGACAAGGCCCGGCGCACCGTCGAGAGTTGGAGCTCCCACAGCTCGACCGGGTCGAGTTCCACCCACCCCGGGCGGGGGTATTCCCAGCGGACGTTCTCCCGTGCCTCGGCGAGGATGGCGCCGTCGCCGTTCACCACGACGGTGCGGCAACTGCTCGACCCCTCATCCAGGGCTAGCAGGAGCGGCCCGCTCACCGGGTCGCTCCCACGGGCACCGGTTCCCCGGCGCCGAAACTCTCCGACCGCGGACCGGACGGATCCGGCACGGCGAGCTTGCCGAGCCACTCGTTGTACTCGGCGATCTGGGCCGCCCGCTGGTCGGAGTCCCAGCCGAGGTGATCGGCGAGCACGCCGGCGACCTCGTCCACCGACTCGAGCCCATGGCCGGGCTCGAAGGCGACCAGCGTGCGGCGGGCGAGGACGTCGGTCAGCGACCGGGCCAGATCGGAGTCGACGGCGAACACCAACTCGGCTGCGAACAATCCGCTGGAATGCACCACCTTTCGGAGCTCCGGGCGCTGCTCGATCAGCTGCCACACCGAGAACGCGCGGCTGCCGTACAGGTCGACCAACCGCGTCACCTGTGCATCGGGCAGGCCGGTGCGAGCCCTCAACGCCGCCTTCAGCGTCGCCACGTCGGAGAACTGCGCGCCGACATACGGACGGTTGCGCGTCGGGCAGGCCGGGGCTTTCCGACCGAGCCGCTTGAAGGCGTCGTCGACGGCATCCTCGGCGAGCTGCCGGTAGGTCGTCAGCTTGCCGCCGACCACGGTGATCAGGCCCGGCAGACCGGTAGCGGTGTGGTCGTGCAGCACGTGGCTGCGCGGCACCGACGATTCGGCCTTGTCCGGCACGTAGGGCAGCGGTCGAACCCCGCTGAACGTGTAGAGCACGTCGTCGAGACCGAGGTTCGCGTCCGGGATGAGGGCGTTGACCTCACCGAGCAGGTAGTCGACTTCGCCGATGTCGCAGCGTGCGTTGTCGGGGTCGTCATCGAACCGGATGTCGGTGGTGCCGATCATGTAGCGGCCGCGCCACGGGATGATCAGCACCAGCCGGCCGTCCTGCCGGGACTCGTAGTACACGACGTCGCGCGGAGCGCCGGGGAACGGGTCGACGATCAGGTGGCTGCCCTTGGTGCCACCGTTCAGCCGCGGCTGCTCCGGCAGGTCGGGTGCGGCGATCAACCGGTCGATCGCCGCCCCGGCCACGTTGTAGACCAGCGGTGCCCGGACCTCGGTCTGCTCGCCGGTCAGCCGATCGGTGGCGCGCACCCCGACGACCCGCCCGTTCGCCAGCAACGGTTCGTCGACCCGCATCTTGGTGGCGATCACCGCACCGGCGGCCTGCGCGTCGACCGCCAGTTCCACGCACAGCCGTTCGGCGTTCTCCACCTGTCCGTCGTAGAACACCACCGACCCGGACAGCCCGTCCTCGGACGCACCGCCGAAACGGCGTTCCGTGCGGTTCCTGGTCAGGAACCGGTGGGTCGGCGGCGTCTTGCGCAGCGACAGTGCGTCGTAGGTGATCATGCCGAGTTCGACAAGCCAGCCAGGTCGCCGGTTGTGCTTGTAGATCGGCACCATCAGCGGCACCGGCTTCACCAGGTGCGGTGCGAGCCGGAACAGCCGTTCCCGCTCGGACAGCGATTCGTGCACCAGGCCGAAGTCGTACTGCTCCAGGTACCGCAGCCCGCCGTGCACGAGCCGACCGGACCAGGCCGACACACCGCTGCACAGATCGTCCTGTTCCAGCAACGCGACGCGCAGGCCGCGCAGTGCGGCGTCCTGGGCGATGCCGATGCCGTTGATCCCGGCGCCGACAACGATGACGTCGAACGGCTCACCGGCAAGTTCCGGCCTGACCATGGCTGTGATTCCTCTCCCTGAGGTGTCGTGTCTACGGCGCCGAGCGGGTCCGGGCGACGGGTCAGTCGTCCGTCTCGATCACGGCAACAAGTGTTCGGACCTCGACGGTCTCGCCTTCCGGGACGAGGATCTCGACCAGCGTCCCGGTGGCCGGAGCCTCCAGCGTCTCCTCGACCTTCTCGGCTTCGACCTCGGCCAGCGGCTCGTCCTCGGTGACGGTCTCGCCGACCGACTTGAGCCAGCTGGTGATGGCACCCTCGCTCATTCCCATGCCCCACTGGGGCAGCAGAACCTCTACTCGACTCATCGGGAAACAACCTCTCCGTTGGATGGGGTGGGGGCTCCGACCGAGGCGCGCACCGCGTCGGCGATGCGCGTCCGGCTCGGGTACAGCTGCTTCTCGAGCGCAGGGCTGAACGGGATCTGGGTGTCCGGCGTGGTCACCCTCCGGATCGGTGCCTTCAGGCTCGAGAAGACGTGTTCCGCGGCGAGCGCCGAGATCTCGCTGGCGACGCTGCAGGTCTGGTGTGCGGGGTCGGCGACGACGACCCTCCCGGTCTTGGAGATCGCCGTCAGAACGCCGTCGACGTCCAACGGGACCAGCGTGCGCGGGTCGAAGACCTCCACCGAGATGCCCTCGGAGGCAAGCTGATCCGCGGCCGCGACGGCCTCAGGGACCGCACCGGACACCGCGACGATGGTCGCGTCGGTGCCGGTTCGCAGGGTCCTGCCGACCCCGAACGGGATCCGGTACTCCGATTCGTCGACCTCTTCCTTGGTGCCCCAGAGCACGCAGGCCTCGAAGATCAGCACCGGGTCGTCGGTGTCGACGGCCTCGCGCAGCAGACCCTTGGCGTCGCTCGGGTACGCCGGCGTGACGATCTTGAGCCCGGGGACGTTCATGAACATCGGGTAGGGCCGGTCGGAGTGGTGCGCACCGGTGTTCAGCCCGTAGAACATCGCGGACCGGAAGACGACCGGCATCTTCGCCTGGCCCCCGAACATGTACCGGTTCTTCGCGACCTGGTTCACGAACTGGTCCATCGCCATGTACAGGAACGACGAGTAGGACAGGTCGACGATCGGGCGCAGTCCGGTCATCGCGGCGCCGGCCGCGGCACCGACGATCACCTCCTCCGAGATCGGAGTGTTGCGGATCCGGTTCCGGCCGAATTGCTGGAGGAAGTCGCCCTCGGAAGCCCGGGACTTGCCCGCGCCGCCGGTGGTTCCGTAGACGTTGGCCTCGACGTCCTCACCGATGATCACCACCCGCTCGTCAGCGAGCATGGCTTCTTTCTGGGCGGCGCCGATCGCGCCGAGGTAACTCATGACGGTCATCGCACTGGCTCCAAGACGGCGAAGGTGGTGTCGCGGAAGGTGTGGTGGGTGTAGACGCTGTCGGCGTAGAGATCGTCGAAGGCGACCGTGGCCGCGGGGAACGGGCTCGCGTCGGTGAACGCGACGGCCTCGTCGACCTCGCGCAGGACGTCGGCCTCCAGCTCGTCCATCGCGGCGTCGTCGGCGACACCGCGGCGGATCAGTTCGGTCCTGAACAGCGCGATCGGGTCCTTCGCGAGCCATTCCGCCTTCTCCTCGGCGTTGCGGTAGTCCACGCCGAGACGCAGCCCCTCCGAGTGCTCGTTGAACCGGTAGGTCACCACCTCGACCAGGGTCGGGCCCTCCCCGGACCTGGCGCGCTGGACCGCTGTGCTGACCGCGTCGTACACGGCGAGGACGTCCTGGCCGTTCACGACCCGGACACCGGGCATCCCGAAACCCTCTGCGCGGTCGGCGATCACGCCGGAGGTGACGGTGTGAGCGGGCGTGGACAGCGCGTACTGGTTGTTCTCGCAGAGGAAGATCACCGGCAGTTTCCACACGCCGGCGATGTTCATCCCCTCGTACAGGCAGCCCTGGTTCGCGGCGCCGTCACCGAAGAACGCCAGCGCAACCCGGCCGTTGTCGAGCACCTTGGACGACAGGCCCGCGCCGACGGCGATCGGAATGGACGAGCCGACGATGCCGGACTCGCCGAGGCTGCCGACGGCGAAGTCGGCCAGGTGCAGTGAGCCGCCCTTGCCGCCGCAGACGCCGCCGGACTTGCCGACGAGCTCCGCCATCAGCGGGCCGAGCGGCGCGCCCTTGCCGATCGGGTGCCCGTGGCTGCGGTGATTGCCGGTCATGTAATCGGATTCGCCGAGCGCCATGGTGGCACCGACGACCTGGGCCTCCTGGCCGATGCTGGTGTGCACCGTCCCGGGGATCGCGCCGCGCTTGACCATCTTGGATGCACGCTCGTCGAAGCGCCGGATGCGCAGCATGCGGCGCTGCATCTCGATCAGTGTGTCGTCCGAGAGTTCGGACGTGGATACCGATGTCACGTTCGTACCTTTCTTGACGCAGGCCGGTGCAGACCGGCGATCATGCGGTCGGGGGAATGGCCAGGTGGGATTGACCGGGTGGGCTCAGTTGAGCCGGCTGACCACTTCGCGCACCAGCGGCCAGACCTTGGCCACCGAGGTGTGGTTGACCGTCTCCGCCGGCGAGTGCAGGCCGTGCAGCTCGGTGCCGATCGAGATGATCTCCAGGCCGGGGATCTTCCGGCTGAACATCCCGAGCTCGAGGCTGCACTGCGAGACGTGGATGTCGGGTTCCTTGCCGATGACGTCCCGGTAGGCGTCCGCAGCGGTCTTGAGCAGCTGGGAATCCTCCTGGTACGGGAACTCCGGCGCGTCCAGCCCGAACTGCTCGACAGTGACCCCACCGCCGGCCAGAGCGGCCAGTACCCTTGCGCGGTCGAGGATCTCGTGCTTTCTGGAGGTCACCTGAGCGGTGATGGTCGATGCCAATCGGATGCCGTCGTCGGTGGGGCGCAGGGTGCCGAGGTTGTTCGAGCTCTCCACCACGCCGGGGGTGAGCAGGCTCCAGCTCAGCACGCCGTTGGCAATGAGTGCGGTGAGCCTGGAGAACCGGGCACCCGCGTCGGCCGAGAAGACCTTTTCCGGGGCCGTCCCCTCGTCGAACTCCAGCCGGACGGTGTCACCGGCCAACTCGTACTCCTTGTACAGAGTGCTGCCCAGTTCGGCGATGATCTGCTCCACGCCCGCCACATCCTCCGGCCGCAACGAGAGCACGGCCTCCGCGTCGGCGGGAATAGCACTGTTCTGGGTGCCGCCGTAGAGCCCGCTGATCCGCACGTCGTACTTGGCGAGCACCGCGTTCAGCACCCGCGCCAGCAGCAGGATCGCGTTGGCCCGCTCGAGGTGGATGTCGAACTCGCAGTGACCACCCTGCAGCCCACGCACCTTGAGCGACCGGGTGGCGGTGAACTCGGCGGGTACCGATTCCCACTCCGCGGGCACATCGACCAGGAAGGTGATGTCGCCGCTGCAGCCGGCCAGGATCTCGTTGTCGGTGATCCAGTTGAAGTCGATCATCCGGGTGCCGGTCAGCACCGAGGTGTCGAACTGCCCGGCGCCGACCTTGCCCTTCTCCTCCATCGCGGTCAGCACCGCTTCGAGCGGCGGGTGCGGGAGATCCTTCGAGTCCAGCAGCGCCAGGATGTACGAGACCCCGATGCCGTTGTCCGCACCGAGGGAGGTGCCGTCAGCGGCGATGTAGTCGCCGTCCACGACGAGCTTGATGGGCTCGTTCACGAAGTCGATGTCGACGCCCTCTTCCTTGGCGCACACCATGTCCAGGTGTCCGTGCAGGATCAGGCCCGGTGCATTCTCCAGACCGCCCTGGCCGGGCTTGCGGACGACGACGCAGTGCAGGTCGTCCTGGAATGCCTCCAGTCCGCGTTCCTCGGCGAAGTTGACAACCCAATCGGCTGCCTGCTTCTCGTTCTCCGATCCGCGCGGGATGTTGGACAGGATCTCGAAGAACCGCAGCACCTCCTGGGGCTGCAGCGACTCCAGAACGGGCACTTGTTCTCTCCTTTTATCGAAAACTCTTGTGGCAGAGGGGGATTCCGGCGAGCCGGGTATTACTTGACGATTCCAACGCGCTTGCGGCTGATGGTCAGCGCGACCGCAACGATGATCACCAGGCCGTACACCAGGCTCTGCGCCTCGGACGGGATGCCGAGCGCCGCGGCGCCGACCGGGATCAGGGTGACCGTCAGGGCGCCGAAGATGACGTTGATCGGGTTGGTGATGCCACCGGTGATGGCGGTGCCACCGACGATCGCGGCGGTGATGGCCGGCACAAGCAAGTCACTGCCCAGACCGGTGCTCGACGCGGAGCCGGCCTGCGCAATGATCATGATGCCGGCGACCGCGCCGAGCAGCCCGGACAGCGCGAATGCGACGATCTTCAAAGCGCGGGTGCGAACTCCGGAGAACAGCGCACCGGTCTCGTTCAGACCGACAGCGGTCATGCTCTGACCGAGCACCGTGAAGCGGAGTAGCGCCCACAGCACCACGGCCAGGATGACGCCGACCCAGAAGGCCATGGCCAGACCCGCGATGCCCTGGGTGAACAACGGGCTCAACAGGCTCGCGTTGGTGGCGTACACCGTGGTCGCGTCGCTGACGATCAGTGACGCTGCCTGCAGCAGGCCCAGTGTGCCAAGGGTCAGCGCGAAGCTGGGAACCTGGAAGAACGCCACCAGGGCCCCGTTGATCGCGCCGATCACAATGCCCAGCACCAGGACCACGACGATCGCAGCGGCACCCATCGTGCCGAGCATCTTGGCCAGGGTGATCGCTGCGAACAGGGCGATCGCGGCGTTGGACAGATCGATGGATCCGACGTGCAACACCATGCTCTGGCCGAGGGCGACCAGCAGGATCGCCGCCGCCTGGGTGGCCAGGATGGCCATGCCACCGCCGCCGAGGAAGGCCGGGCGGAGGATCGCCACCAGGGCGAACAGGACCACGAAGACCGCGATCGGACCCACCGTCGACCACAGGTTGACGGCCCGGATGCCGCGCCTGGGTGACTCTGAGCCGGCCTGCTGCGCCGCGGCCGAAACAGGTCCGGCGGCTGAGGCTTTGTTGTCCAGCGCATTGTTCGCCATGGGAGTCACACCATCCTTTCGAGCAGGTCGAGGGTCGTCGGGGTGTCGACGGTGAGGTCGAAGCGCGCGGTGATCTCGCCGTCACGCATGACGAGGATGTCGTCGCCCATGTCGAGCGCTTCTTCGAGAGTGTCGGCCAGCAGGAGCACCGCGGTGCCGCTGTCACGGGCGGCGCGAATCTGCGCGTTGACCGTCTCCGCGGCGCCCGGGTCGAGGCCGCGCAGCGGGTGGTCGAGGATGAGCAGCTTCAGGTTGTCCGACGTCAGCCATTTGGCCATGACGACCTTCTGCTGATTGCCGCCGGAGAACCGGTGCAGGTGGAGTTTGGTGTCCCGGGGCCGGACGTCGAGCTTCTCGTACCACTCGGTGCCGAGTTTCACCGCACGCCGCGGGTTGACGAACAACCCCTTCTTGCCGTTGCGGGCGAGCGCCATGTTCTCCGGGCCGGTCATCCCGCCGACCATGCCCTCGGTGCGCCGCTCCGCCGGCACGTAGCCCATGCCGTTACGGGTGGCCTGAGTGGCGGACCAAGAGTGGAGCTCCTTGCCCTGGTAGGTGAAGGCGCCGGAGTCGAACGGTTCGGCACCGAACAGCGCCCGCACCAACGACTCCCGGCCGGATCCGATGGTGCCGACGATCGCCACGCACTGACCGGACCTGATGTCCAACGAGATGTCCCGGTATTCGCCCTTGCGGGTCAGGCCGGCCACCTCGAGCAGGGCTTCGCCCGTCTTCCGCGGGTCGGCGGTGTGCTTCTTGGCCTGGGACGCGTGGCCGATCATCAACTGGAACAGGTCGTCCTCTGTCACCTCGCTGGTGGCCCGGTCGGCGACGATCTTTCCGTGCCGCAGGACAATGATGCGGTCACAGACGCGGCGAACCTCGTCCAGCCGGTGCGACACGAAGATCACCGAACCGACATTCTTCAGGGTGGCGATCTCGCGTTCGAGGATTGCGGTCTCGTCGCGCTCGAGGACCGATGTCGGCTCGTCGAGGATGACAATCGGCGCTGTGTGGGTCATCTCATCGACCCGCAGCGCCCGGGCAATCTCCACCATCTGCCGGTCGACGAAGCTCAGGTCGCCCACGATGGCCCGCGGATCGACCGACGCGCCGACCCGGGCGAGGATGTCCTCGGCCTCCCGGTTCAACTGACCCCAGCGGTACCAGCCGTACTTCGTGGCCGCGTCCTTGGAGGACAGCGCATTCATCGCGATGTTCTCGGCCACCGACATGTTCGTCAGCAGAGACTGCTCCTGGTGGACGACGCCGAAGCCGGCCGCCACCGCGTCCTGGGGCCGACGGAAGCGGACCTGCTTCCCGTGCACCTCCATCTGTCCGGAGTCGGGCTCGTGCAGCCCGGACAGGATCTTCAGCAGGGTGGACTTGCCGGCGCCGTTCTCGCCGATCAGGCCGATGACCTGGTTGCGGGGAATCGCCAGCGAGATGTTGTCGACGGCCTTGACCGGGCCGAAGGACTTGGTGATGCCGGTGAGCTTGAGGGCGGGCGTGTCAGCCGGAAGAGTCCGGTCCTGGGTGACTGCCTTGGTCATTTCACGATCCTCAGTCTGCTGCGCAGCGGCCAGGCCGCGACGATGATGGCCAGGATCAGCACGGCGCCCGAGACCCCGGATTTGATGTTCGGGCTGACCCCGCTGAGGATCAGGCCGTTGTTCAGCACGGTCAGGAGGAACACACCGAGCGCGGTCCGCATGACGCCGCCCTTGCCGCCGGCGAGCGAGGTTCCACCGATCACGACCGCGGCGATGGTCAGGAACAGCGTGCCGTTGCCGACGCTGGCCGACCCTGCGCCGAGCTGCATCGTCGCCAGGATGCCGCCGAGCGCGGAGCACGCACCGGCCGCGGTGAAGATCAGGATCTTCTGCCTGCCGACCGGAATGCCGTTGCTGCGGGCGATGTCCTCGTTGTTGCCGATCGCGTAGGCGAACCGCCCCAACCTGGTGAAGCGGGTGACCACCCAGCCGAGGAGCACGACGACGGCGGCCAGCAGAATCGAGTTGGGCAAGCCGAGGGTCAGGGTGCTCGGGAAGGACTTGAAGCCGCCGTCCGGCAGGAACGGAATCGCCTCGGTACCGAACAGCAGGATTGCGATGCCCAGCCCGACAAACCAGATGCCGAGCGTCACGATGAAGGACGGGACCTTCAGCCGGGTGTGGATCAGGCCGGTGCACAGACCCAGGACGGCACCGATCAGGACACCGATCACGAGCGCAAGGAATCCGAGGTCTGCGGTGTCACGGCTGTTGGCCGTCAGCAGGATGAACGTCATTCCCGCGGCGCCCATCACCCCCTCGACGGAGAGATCGATGGAACCCATCAGGATCACCAGTGTTGCGCCGACGCCGACGATCAGCGGGATCGCGGCCTGGTCGAGGATGGTCCGGATGTTGCCGATGCTGAGGAAGATCTCCGGATTGAGCACGGTGAAAATCACGATCAGCACGACCAGGGCACCGAGCTCGCCCAGGTTGCGGAGCTCGAACCGGCGTTGCCGGCGGGGTGGACCGGACTGTTCCGGTCGCTCTGTCAGGACCTGCGCCACGACCTTCTCCAAACTTGCTGTGCGTGAACGGTTATCGATGAGCGGGTGGGTCCTGCCCGGCCGCGGCGGTGGTGTGGCCACCGCCGCGGACCGGCAGGAGTGCGGGTGGGTAGTGGTTCAGGAGGGGAGCTTCTCCGGGCCGGCGCCGACCAGCGGCACCGGTTCGGTGTCCCACGGACCCTTCTCGACCAGGGTGTCGATCCAGCCGGGGATGTCGGAGTCGTACTTGGTGTATTCCTTGTAGTTGTCCGGGGTGACGCAGACCAGCTTGAACAGGCTGTCCCGCTTCTCCGGCGGCAGCGTCGACGGGTCGATCTCACCGATCGCCGCCTGGTAGGCGGTGTAGAGGCCGATGGCGGCCGCCATGTAACCGCGGTGGAAGGTCTCGCCCACGATGGCGCCGTTGCCGAAGTTCGAGTCCATCATGTCGATGACCGGCGGGTAGAGACCGTCGGAGACGAACTTGGTCTGGTCCTCCCGGCCCGCCTTCTGCACGGCCTCGGTGGCACCGATGATCATCGCGTCGTCCGCGGCCCAGAATCCGTCGATCTGGTCCGGGTACTTGGACAGCATGCTCTGGGTCTCCTGGAAGCCGAGCTGCGGATCCCAGTTGGCCGGCCGGGTCTCGAGCAGCTTGACGTCGGGGTACTCCTTCAACGCCTTCTCCAGGCCGGCGACCCGGGTCTGGCTCGTGGTGCTGTCCAGCACGCCGGCGAGTGCGATCACGTTGCCCTTGCCGCCGATGCTCTCCGCCAGCGCCTTGCCGGTGCACTCACCGCTCTCGACGCCGGAGTGCTTCTGGAACGCGACGAAATTGTTGCCGATGTCGGCGGGCTTCAGCTCGTCCGGCTTGTTCCACCAGATCACCACGTATCCGCCGGCCGCCTTGACGGCGTTGACGATGGTCGGGGCGTCGGAGCTGGCGACCGTGTTCACCATCAGGGCGACCTTCTTGCCCTGGGCGAGAATGGCCTGGATCTTGGAGATCTCGGTCTGCGAGCTGCCCTGCGAGTCGACGATCTCCAGCGGCACATTGAGTTTCGCGGAGAGAGCCTTGGCACCCTCGATCATCGAGGCCATGTACGGGTTGGTCGTGTTGATCACCGAGGCGACCAGGACCAGATCGTCCTTGCTGACGGTTGCCGCCGCGCCACCGGAACCGGTCGTCGACGTGCAGGCGCTGAGGGCGATGGTCGCGGCTGCGGTCAACCCCAGCAGGACCCTGGATTTCTTGCGGAACATGAGGACTTCTTTCTGTGCTGGGCACGGGGGAAGGGGACACCGGCACTGCGCGGAGGCAGGCGGGTTCGGCGGACGCCGCGGAGCGGGGTGCCGGTACAGGGAAGAGGTCGACCGGGTCGCCCGATGACGGGGTCCGGATCGATCTCGCGATGCACTGCCGAGTTGCTCGGGTGCGGGGCTCGGGGCATCACCACGAAAGGCGCTCTGTATCAGCGTCTTTCAACAGGCCGGTCGCTCAGTTGGTGGTGAACAACCGGCGGGCGCCGTCAGCGGAACTGTCTGAAGAACTTGCGGACGTCGCCCACGTAGAGGTCTGGTACTTCCAGTGGCGCGAAGTGGCCGCCGTCGTCGTGCACGGTGTATTGCTGCAGGTTGAAGTACTGCTCGGTCCACTTGATCGGCGGCTTGTAGATCTCACCGGGGTAGATGGCGACCGCAGTGGGCGCGCCGACCACCGGGAAGCCCTCGTGCGACGGCTTCCAGGGATTGTTCCGGCACTCCCAGTAGTAACGCGACGACGTGCCGCCGGTGTTGGTCAGGAAATAGACCGCGGCTGTGGTGATGAGATCCTCTTTGGGCCAAACCTTTTCGAAAGCCTCGGTGCCGACGCCGCGTTCGGCCAGGCCCCAGAAGTACCGCTTCTCGGTGATCCAGGCCAGCTGACCGGCGGGCGAGTCGGCGAACAGTGAGGCCAGGGTTTGCGGCTTCGTCAGCTGCATCTCGCCGTAGCCACTCTCGTTCTCGACGAAGAGCTTGCCGCGCTCGAACCAGCCCTCTTCGCCCTCGCCGTACTGGTTCGCCGCCGGCAGACCGAGCACCGGGTCGAATTCGACGTTCTCCGGCTTGTCCGGATGCTCCGGCAGGTAGTGGCTCATCTGGGCGGGGAAGTGGGTGTAGATCCCGAAAACGTCCTGTTCGTACTTGTGGCCGTGTTGCTGTGTGACCAGGGCGCCCCAGTCGCCGCCGGCGACGGCGTACTTCGAGTACCCCAGAACGTCCTTCATCAGGACGTTCTCCAGGTCCGCGGTGCGCCAGAAGTTCCATCCGGTCTCGGTCAGCGGAGACGAGAAGCCATATCCCGGAAGGGAAATGAGCACGACGTCGAACGAATCACCGGGGTCGCCGCCGTAGGCTGCAGGGTCGGTCAGCGGCCCGATCACCTTGCGCAGATCCCAGAACGTCCACGGCCAGCCGTGATGGATCAGCAGCGGAACCGGGTTGTCACCCTTGCCCTTAGCGTGGATGAAATGCACGGGTACGCCCATGATCTCGGTCTTGAAATTGGGCAATTCGTTCATCTGGCGCTCGATGTCGCGCCAGTCGTAGTTGTTGATCCAAAAGTCGATCAACTGCTTGTGGTACTCGGTGTTGTAGCCGTACTTCCAGTCTTCGTTCGCGAAGTCCTGGGGAAACCGGGTGTTGCGCAGCCGCTGGTTCATGTCCTGCAGGACATCTTCAGGGATGGCAATGGTGAACTCCGTCACCTGGTACTCAGAGTTCGCGGGCACCAGAGACCTCCTTGTCTTGGACACGACGATGCGATTGGGGCGAAGCACTCAATCCCTGTCAAAACGACTGGATATGCAGGCCCTGCAAGTATATGCATAAGGATGGGGGAGGCTCCGGACGCTGTCAAGGTCCGAGCAAGAGATATTTTTGCGCCACCCGGGCGGCTTCGCCACACGTCGGATTGACACCCGATCGTGGCGACGAACGGGGGAATCACTTCGCTTTTGGGGCCTCATGGCGTTCAGCTCTGACGATGCGACAACTCAGAACCGTGCCGCTACGACACCTCTGGACTCAGCCGCGATTCTTCAGCAGCCACTGGGCGGTCACGGAATCGGTGACCAGCACGTTGATCCATCCACCCACGAGAGCCGCTCGAATGGCCTGATACTTGGACGGGCCACCAGCGACGCCGAGCCGGCGGTCCGCCTGGCGAAGTTGGTCGGGCGTGACGCCGAGAATCAGCTCGTCGAAGTCGGTCTCCACCAATTCACCGTCGACGTCGATGTACCGCAGGTCGACCTCGCCGACCGCGCCGCGGGCCTTCGCCTGCGCGACCTGTTCGGCGGTGAAGAAGTTGTCCCCGGCGGTCAGCGGCGGCACGATGCCGCCCGCGCCGATGCCCGTCAGTGCCAGGTCGAGCTTGTCCAGCTGAGCCAGGGCGAGACGGGCGTGGCTGTCGTGATCGAGCAGCGTCTGCTTGACCCGCACGCTGGCGACCACGCCCGGCAGCCGCAGGAACATCGGTTCGGCGCCGACCAGTTCGGCCAATCGCTGGGTGTTCTGCGCCGACCGGTGCTGCAACGCGGGCGGGCCGATGTCCCCCACCATCTCCACAACGTATCTGGTGTTGCCCGGCCGCAGGGGTCGCAGATTACGGACCGTCTCCTGCAGGGTCCGGCTCCACGAGGTGAACCCGATGACCTCGGCATCGATGGCGGTGCTCTGCAGATGCAGCGCAAGCAGCTGGCCGAGCTCGGCGAGAAGCTCTGATTCGTCGCGCGTATCGCCGATGTCGTAGACGTGTGACTCCCGGAGCCCATAGGCCGACTCGAGTTCGCCCTCCAGGATGGACTGCTCGTCGGGCGGCAGTATCACCTCGGTCCGGACGATGCCAAGGCCTGAAGCCTGCTCGAGCATCCGGGAGACCTTCGACTGGGAGATGTTCAGCCGCTCTGCGATGGCAGCCTGACGCAGGCCACGGGTGTGGTACAGCCACGCAACGGTGGCGACCATCCGGAGTGCACCGGGTTCAGCGGTTCTCGGCACAGCAGTGTTCCCTCGTTCGGCACTACCCACCCCGTCGGCACGCTGTCGGCCGTCGGCCATCTTGTTGGCCTTGGGTAAACATTCAACCACCGGCGGTCGGAGCGGTCCACCTTCTTCGACTACTAGGAATCCGAGTATTGCATATTGATGCATCTTTGCTCCCGGCCCGTCTGTGAGCGATCCGTCTGCCCGACACGCATTCCTGGTCGCGCCGCCGCATCATCAGGGCGTCAGATCACTCGCACCTCCGACACCCATCGGCAGGGAGGCACACCGTGCAGTTGAAATGGATCGATGCGACCGGCGTCTCGGAGCACCCGGTCGAAGAGGTAGCCCAACTACTGACCAACCCTGACGGCCTGGTGTGGTTGGACATCCCGCACTGGGAGGAAGCGGCTGAACGCCTGCTCCGCGACGTCTTCGGATTCCACGCGCTGGCCATCCACGACAGCGCGCACCGCAACCAGGTGCCGAAAGTGCACAAATACCCCGACCACGTGTTCTTGGTGCTGCATGCACCGCACGCCGGCGAGGCGGGTCACGTCCACACCATCGAGCTGGACCAATTCATCGGTGACCGTTACCTGGTGACCGTGCACGGCCCGCTGAGTCCTGCGGCCGACCCGGCCGCGGCACGGCTCGAGGTGGACGCACTGGCCAAGAGGCTCGAATCCGGAAAGCTCCGTCCTCAGCACGCCTACGACCTGTCCTACGCGCTCGTCTCGACCGTTGCGAAGCGACTGCGCGACTTCATCGCCCGGATGACGGCCGACATGTGGAACCTCGAATACCGGTTCCAGGCCGTGGTCAAGCAGGGCCCGGGGGGACATCTCCGGGCTCCGGAACAGTTCCTGGACGATTTGTTCCGCGCCCGCCACGGCTTCATGGTGGCCCGGACGCAGGCGGCGATGTCACGCGAGGTGTTCTCCCGGATGTACAAGATCAAGGCATTCGGGCCCGGCCGGGGACAGAAGCGGATCGACGACGCCGTCGACCAGTTCGACCACCTGCGCGCGATGGCAGACGGCGAGAAGGAAAACCTGCAGGGGACGATCGAGTTCTATCAGGCCCGCACGAACACCAAGGTCACCATTGCGGCAGAACGCCTGGCCGTCATCGCCGCCATCACCCTTCCGGTCACGGCGGTCTCGTCAATCCTCGGGATGAACCTGATCGTCAACGACAACACCCAACCGTTGGAGCTGGCGGTCGCGGTGTCGGCGATGGCGATCATGTCGATGCTGCTGCTGATTTGGGCGAAACGACAGGGTTGGTGGTGAGCGCCAGCCTGGCTCCTGCCCGTTTCAGCTGTCCACCGTCCTGACGGCCAGCTCGGCGGCGTCGTATCCGTCGGGCACCTCGCCGGTCAGCGCCAGGGTGGCGGCGATCCGACCCTGCGCATCCGACGCCATCGCGGAGTAGCCGTTGCAGCCCATGGCAACCACCACCCCGTCGCCGAGCGGACCGAGGTAAGGACGCCGACCGACGGTGCGGCTGAGGATGCACCGCTTGGTGCGGAAGCTGAGGAACCGGGTGTGCGGGAACAGGGCCAGGACCTGCGTGCGGAGCCGCGGCAGGGTGTCGTCCGGGGTGGTGTTCCGGAACCACCGGCGGATGGACCCGATGTCGTCGAGCAGCGGATCGACCGCCTGGTTCATGCCGAGCTTCAGGTACCACCGCCCGTCGGGATAACGCAGCGGCTTGATGAGGTAGATCCCGTCGAAATCGTCGGTTTCCACCTCGTACAGGACCGACGGCATGGCGGCCATCGATGCGGCAGTTTCGGCGGAAACCTCCGCCATCAGGACGGTCTCGCCCTTGATCAGGACGTCCAGCCGGCGGTTGAGGAGCCGGCTGGCGTTGGTGAAGGATCCGGTCGCGACAACGACAGTGCCGGATCGGTGGACCTCCCCACTGGTCGTCGTGAGCTCGCTGACCCCAGCCACCCGGCGCCCCGCGCTCACCACGTCCCGCAGCACTGTGCCACGCGCCTGCTCGGCGGCAAGCAGCTGCGCGGCCACCACCGCTCGCGGGTTGATGCTTCCGGCCGGACCGGGCTCGTACATCCCGACGACACCGTCCGGGACCTGCAGCTGCGGCGCGAACCGGCGGACGGCATCAGGACCGTCGACCATCTGGTGCTGGAGGCCGAACACGTGACCGAGCTCCGGGGCATTTTTGAGGTAGTCGTCCCGGTGCGGCGCGAGGTAGAGGCAGCCGACCGGGTCGTGAACGGTCAGGCCGGTGAAGCGCTCGAGGTCGGGCCACGCCCGCGCCGACTCGACGCTGAGCCGGGTCCACAGCTGGTCGAAGCCGATCAGTCGTTGTACCCGGCCCTGGTCGTAGTGACTGGCGAAGACCTCTGCCTCGTCGGCATTCTCGGGTTCCGCCGGTCCGATGACTGCAACCGTCGCCCCGGCCGTCGCGAGGTACCGGGCCGCGGCGGAACCGACCAGACCGGCACCGATCACCACGACGTCCCAGGTGCTCACGCGGCGGTGGCTCCCTTCCTGGCGGGATGTGGCGGTCCGGCATCGAATCATCGCAGCGATGGGCGACCGCGGAGTCCGTTCCTGCCGTTGTCATCCTCCTCGGGTGACGCGTTCGGTCCCGGCCAGATCTACCGTCGGGGAGCACTTCGCATGCCCCGCGGGACCAGCCGTTCCGCGGGTACCTATCCGCCTGCTCACGAGGGGTCGACCACCGCGTGGATGACATGAAGCCGACCGGGGTGCCGGCCGACGCGTTTCCACCGTGCGATCCGCCGCGACGCGCAGGAGTTCGTCACGGGTTGCACCGGCTCGATCACCCGAATTGAGTCGCGCCGGCATCGGTCGACGGGCGAGCGCGGGTCATTCCAAGTAAAACAACAGGAAACCCTTATGAGGAGGCACCAATGTCAGTAGGTCCCGTCGATGTGATGGTCATCGGTTTCCCCGGCAACAACTTCACGGGTCGCGTGGCGCCGGCGTTGATGGATCTGATCAACAGCGGCACCATTCGGGTCATCGACCTTCTCTTCATCATGAAAGACGAGGCGGGCGTCGTCACGACGATCGAGGCGGCAGACCTGGACCAGGTCGGTGCCGGCTTCATCGGTATCGATGTGGCGCAACCCGGCGCTCTCGGCCGCGAGGACGCCGACGAACTCGACGAGGACCTCCCGCCGAACAGTTCGACACTGTTGATCGCCTTCGAGAATCTTTGGGCTGCAAAGATGGTCGATGCACTTCAGGCCGCCGACGCCGTCGTCATCGATCAGATCCGGATCCCGGCCGATGTCGTGCAAGCTGTTCTGACCGCGCAGTAGATTCACCCGCAGTAAATTCAACTGACCACAACAAGGGAAGGATTCGCATGGGACTTCTACGCATGGCAGCCCGAACGGCTGTTGTCGCCGGCACAGCAACCGCGGTGTCGGGTCGGGTGGCTCGCCGTCAGGCCCGCAAGTACGACCAGCCGGCCCAGGAGGAGCAGCCGCAGGAACAGCAGTATCAGGCTCCCCCTCCACAGCAGGAACCGGAAGCCGCGCCGCAGGACGACACCGTCACCCAGATCCAGGAAATGGCGAAGCTGCACACCGCCGGGGTCATCTCAGACGCTGAGTTCACCGCCGCCAAGGCGAAGATCCTCGGCATTTGACCGGGTCGCGCCGGCATCAGCGTGACTGACGTCGACACGTACTCGCGACTGGCAGGGGTCTACGACGAGATCGTCGTGGACCCCTGTTACGACCGGTGGGCGTCCTTCCTCCATGAACTCTTTCTGGCGGAGGGGGCGGGTGACGTGGCAGCTGTTCTCGATGTGTGTTGCGGCACCGGACTGATGGCCCAGCAGCTCGTTGCCCGCGGCTATCGCGTCGTCGGGGTGGACGGTTCGGCGATGATGCTGACCCGGGCACGGCGCCTGCTCGGGCCCGACGCCGTTCTGCTGCAACAGACACTTCCCGAGCTCGAGGTCGAAGGTATTTTCGACGCGGCCATCTCCACCTTCGACGGATTGAACTACCTCACCCCGGCCGAACTGGCTGCGACGCTGGGCGCTGTGTCCCGGACACTGCGGGTCGGCGGTTGGCTCGTCTTCGACCTGCACACCGACGCCATGATGGACTTCACCGCCGCCAATTCCGTCGTCGAGGGCAATTCCGAAGGCCACGATTTCTCCATCGTCAGCGCGGTCGACGTTGCCCGACGTACCTGTGACACGCGGATCCACGTCACCCGGACTGCCGATACCGACGAATTCACCGAGCACCACCGCCAGTATTTCTTCACCGATCAGCATGTTCGTACTGCGCTGATGGACGCGGGATTCGAAATCCTGTCGGTCACGGAGGAATACAGTCACCAACCCGCGGACGACGCGACCCTGCGCGCGACATGGATCGCCCGCCGGGTAGATCGCGGAAACGCTGCCACCCCACACCGAGTTGAACCAAACGAAAGGGCCCGTTGATGTTCGACGACAATGGATCGTTCCTTCTCGCACTGTTCGAGATCTTCCTGTTCTTCGCCTGGTTCATGTGCCTGTTCTGGATCTTCGGCGACATCTTCCGCAGCAAGGACCTGGGCGGCGGCGGCAAGACCTTCTGGGCGCTGTTCGTGATCCTCATTCCCTGGCTCGGAATTCTGGTCTACCTGATTGCCCGCGGTAAGGGCATGCAGGAGCGGCAACTGGAGCAGGCGAAAGAGATTCAGCGTGCCCAGAGTGAGTACATCAAGTCGGTGGCCGGCAGCTCCGCACCCAGCACCACGGATCAGATCGTCTCTGCAAAAGGCCTGCTCGACAGCGGCGCGATCACACAAGCCGAATTCGATCAGATCAAGGCGAAGGCCCTTGCAGCCTGACGTGACGTCCGCGAAGCAGGGCTGACTCGTGGACGGGACGGAGATCGTCGGGCGGGGACCTCAGGTGGGCTTGGTCGTCGCCTCCGCCTCGGTGCCCGGAACGTTCTCGCGGTCGCTGTCGGAACGCACGTGGCTCGACCAGGGCATCATCACCGGACTGGCCACGGGCACCCAGTATCTGGCATCGGTGTTCGCCCAGGACCTCATCGACATCGCCGGCACCGCTCTCGCGGGGGTGTTGCCGTTCCCCGATTCGTGGACGCCGGCGCAACGCCGGCGGGCGGCGGTCCTGCTGCTGGACATGGCCGTGGTGCCCGTCGGCCTGGGATTGGCCGCGGTCTTCCATTTCCGCGACGACGACACGCAGCTGCGGGCCCTGATCCGACAGGCCGGGATGCGCTTCGGCGTGACCGGTACCGGAGCCACCCTGCTGACCGGTGCGCTGGCCGCGACCAGGAGATTGGACGCAGCGGTCGGGGGGAACGGGCGGATCGCTCGTCTCCCGGTCGGGGTGCCCGTCGGCTTGGCGACGTCCGCCGTCGTGGAGCGTCTGCGGCAGCGTGAGGATCCGCCCGAGCAGACCACCGATCCGGCGGCCGCCAGTCCGGTCGCCGGCCTCGCCGCCGGGATGGGGATCGTGTTGGGTCTTGCCGGCGTGGCCGCGGCCGAGGGATGGGTGGCCCGTCAACTGGGGTCGCTCGGCAGTCGGGCACTGGGTGGATCGGAGAATTTCTGGCGCCGCGCAAGCCATGTGGCGCTGATGTCCGTGGTGGGCGCCGGCACGCAGGCCGTGTGGGGCAGGGCCATGCGTGACATCGAGGCCGGTACCAGCAAGTTCGACGAGGGCATGGACGAGTCGGCCGCCGGGGTGTGGACGAACCCGTTGATCAGCGGCGACCCGGCGAGCCTCGTCCGGTGGGAGACGATGGGCCGGGAGGGTCGCCGGCACGCCATCACCTACGTCCGCCCCGCACCCCTCACCGAGGCGCCCGCCGAGGTCGCCGGACATGAACGGCCTGAACTGTCCATCTCGACCGTCATGCAGGAAGAGGCCAAGGCCAGTCCGATCGAGGTCTTCGTCGGACTGGACAGCGCTCCGACCGCCAGTGAACGGGTCGAGCTGGCGCTCGCCGAAATGGACCGCACCGACGCGTGGTCCCGTTCGGTCCTGATGCTGATCTCCCCCACCGGCACCGGCTACATCAATTACGTGGCCGTGGCGTGTGTGCAGTACCTGACCCGAGGTGACGTCGCGAGCGTGACGTTGCAGTACTCGAAACGGCCCTCGCCGCTGTCGCTCGGCAAGGTGAGGGGCGCGCGGGAACAGAACCGCCTGCTCTGGCTGCGCATCTTCGAGCGCGTCCGGGCAATGCCGCCGGAGAAGCGGCCGAAGGTCGTGCTGTTCGGCGAGTCCCTGGGCGCGCTGACCAGCCAGGAAGTGCTCACCGGCTGGGGGACCCTCGGACTGCAGGCGCTCGGCATCGACCGCGCCCTGTGGATCGGAACGCCGGAGACGAGCCCCTGGATGCATGAGGTGACCGGCGATCCGCGTCCGGACGTGGACAAGAGCCTGGTCGCGCTGGTCAACGACTACGAGCAGTTCTGCGAACTGGGCGAGAAGGAAAAGGAACACGTCCGCTACGTGCTGCTGAGTCACGACAACGATGGCGTCACGAAGTTCGGACCGGACCTGATCAACCGCCGGCCCCCGTGGCTGGGAGCGAAACGCCCGCGGACCGAGGAGATACCGGGACGGTCGCCGCGTGGCATCCCGGCCTCGATGCGCTGGCGGCTGCTCACCACCTTCTACCAGAGCCTGATCGACATGAAGAACGCGCAGATCCAGGGCGCGTACCGGGCGTGGGCGCACGACTACCGGCCCGACCTCCCGGACTTCATCCGCGACGTCTACGACCTGGACTGCTCCACCGACCAGCTCGACCGCATCAAGGTGGCCTGCGAGAAACGCGAGCAATTCCGGCAGGTCATCTTCTAGGTGGGTCGGGGCTCCGTCGCCACCGACGGGCCGGCAGCCACGTCATGTTCGTGCCCCTGGGCGCTTACAACAAAGTATGAAGCGTCCACTCGAGCGCACTCACCACCCCTGTCCCAGCCACGGCCAAGCTCTTTCCACGATGCGTCGGCAACCGAACGGCGGAACGCAGGCATGAGAGTTGCCCTGGTGGGCACCCGGGGTGTACCGGCGCGCTACGGCGGGTTCGAGACGTGTGTCGAGGAGGTCGGTGCCAGGCTCGTAGCCAGGGGACACGCCGTCACCGTGTACTGCCGGACCAGGACCGGGGAACCCACCCCGGCTGCGTACCGCGGGATGACAGTGGTGCACCTTCCGGCACTCCGCCGTCGCAGCCTGGAGACCTTGAGCCACTCCGGTCTGTCGGTGGCCCATCTGGCCCGGCATCGGACGGATGCCGCCGTGGTGTTCAACTCCGCCAACGCACCGTGGCTGCCGGTGCTGCGGTCGGCCGGCATCCCGGTGGCCACCCACGTCGACGGGTTGGAGTGGCGTCGGGCGAAATGGGGACCTGCCGGCCGTCGCTACTACCGACTGGCCGAGCGGCTGACGGTGCGATGGTCCGACGCGCTGATCGCTGACGCGGGCGGCATCCAGGACTACTACCGGGAATGCCACGGCGTCGACACGGACCTCATCGCCTACGGGGCATCGGCCACCCGGGGCGCAACGGCTGCGCGGATCGCCGAGCTCGGTCTGGAACCGGCCGGGTATCACCTGGTCGTGGCGCGGTTCGAGCCCGAGAACCAGGTCGATGTCATCGTTTCCGCCTTCAGCCGGAGTAAGGCCACGCTCCCACTGGTGGTCGTCGGCTCCGCTCCCTATGCCGACGAATACACCCGCAGGGTGCACGGTCTGGCCGACGATCGGGTGCGGTTCCTCGGGGCGGTCTGGGACCAGGAGCTGCTCGATGAGCTGTACGCCAACGCCTTCAGCTATCTGCACGGGCATTCTGTCGGCGGCACGAACCCATCGCTGCTGCGTGCGATCGGCGCCGGGACCGCAACCACCGCCTTCGACGTCGTGTTCAACCGCGAGGTGCTCGCCGACGCCGGCCTGTACTTCACCACCTCGACAGACCTGGCCGATGCCATCGAGTCCACAGAGTTCGATGTCACCGCTACCCACCAGCGTGCCGTCCTGGCGGCGCGGCGTGCAGAGCTCTACGACTGGGACGACGTCACCTCGCGCTACGAAGCCTTGCTCGAGCGACTCATCAGCACACGGCGCGCTGCTGATCGCCAGGTGAACGCGACGGACTGAGCGCCGTCACCGATTCGCCCGCGGCTCTCAGGCGGGCCGGTAAGCATCCCTTCGGTGCTCGATCCGAAGGACGATCACCTCTCGCGG
Source organism: Nakamurella sp. GG22 (assembly GCF_052976845.2). NCBI lineage: Bacteria > Bacillati > Actinomycetota > Actinomycetes > Nakamurellales > Nakamurellaceae > Nakamurella > Nakamurella sp. GG22. The sequence goes on from NZ_JBRIIO020000010.1 coordinate 53,274, forward strand.
TTCCTCGCGGATGCGGGACAGCACCCGATAGGTTCCTCTGCGAGCTGACCAGATGCCGGCGAGCTCTCCGCGTAAGGGCTTGCTGACACGTCGCGGTTGTGCCACCAAAGTGTTGGTCAGGAAGTCGATGACCGCGGTCGCCACGGCTTCCGGGAGTCGATCGGTCAGTGCGCGGCGAGCGGGCGGGGTAAGGACCAGTTCTGTCAACGGGCGAGGCGGCGGACTGCATCGATGCCGCGAACCACATCGTCCCGGGCGTACGCGGCATCGGCCTCACGGATGTCTGCCAGAGCCTCGGGATCGCTGAGGACCGCGATGGTCTCCTCGAGACCGGCGAGATCCGCCGGGCTGATCACCACTGCGGCATCGCGGCCGTTGCGGGTGATGATGACGCGCTCGTGTTGGTGCTCCACCCGGTCGACGACTTCGGACAAGTGATCGCGCACGGCACGCAGCGGTTCTGTAGTGGTCATGGACACAATTGTGGCGCATGGTGAGTTGGATGTCCATGCGGTCAGTCTCGGTCGAGCAGGCGCACGTAGCGTGCGTGATGTTGGGAGGTTTCCTCATAGCCATGGCGTGGGTAGAAGTCGTGAGCCTCATTCCGCGATCGGGAGGACGTGAGTTCGAGGCGGTCGCATCCCCAACCGAGCGCATACCCCTCGGCGGCCTGCAACAGCGAGGTACCCACCCCGCGTCGGCGATGGGCTGCCGCGACGGCGAGTCCCGCGAGGTGTGCCTGGCGACCCGGCTCGGCGAACCGCGGACCGGCCGACACCGCAGCCATCCCGGCGATCTCGTTATCGATGTCGGCGACCAGCACCTCGCTGCGGTCGGTCGACCCCCACTCGGCGACGACGGCGCGAACATCCGCCGCGGACAGCGGATGCCCCCACTCCGCGAACAGCGGAACCAGGCCGGCCACGTCATCGGGGCGAACGGGGCGGATCAGCATGCTGCTCAGTCTCGCGCCCGCGACCTGCCGATCGCATCCGCCCCGATCAAGCGTCGCCCAGCGCCAGGCAGACCGCGGCGGCTTCCGCCTGCTGCAGGGCGTGCAGTACCTGGAGTTCCTCCGGTGACCCATCGAGGTTGCGGGCCAGCGTCATCGCCATCGTCGCTGACCTTGTGCCGTCCGGGCTGGCGACGGCGAACTGGGTGTACCCGGGGGTGTTGCCGGTGTGCCCGTACACCACGCCGCACGGGGTCTCATAGCGGAACAGCGCGAGGCTCGCCGAGTTGATGCCCGGCCCCGGCGGCCCGGATTCCCCGCCCGGGATGAACAGATCCTTTTGCTGGGCCTGTGTTTCCGGCCCGAACAGCTTGCCGCCGACGTAGCCGCGGATGAAGTCGGTCATGTCCTCGGGGGTGGAGACGATCCCGCCGGACGCCCACGACCACCCTGCGGCGACCAGACCGGTGACGTCCTCAGGTGGCTTCGGCGGGTCCAGGTCGTAGCCGTGCAGGACCGGCTCGGGCATCTCGATCCCCACCGGCAGGGAGGTGTTCTCGAGGCCGAGCGGGTCGAGGACCTGCTCCTTCAACGCCTCGACGTACGGCTTCTTCGTGGCTGCTTGGATCATCAGCCCGACGGCGATGTTGTCGGAGTTGTCGTAGACGTACTGGCTGCCCGGCGGGAACACCATCGGCTCGTCGTACACGAACGTCAGCAGCTGATCGGGCGGCAACGGGTCCTCCAGCGAGGCTCCGACTGCCTCACCGAACGCCGGGCTCTTGGTGAAGTCCGGGAGACCGCTGGTGTGGCTGAGCAATTGCCGCAGGGTGACCTTCGCCCACGCCTTGGGCATGTCGGGGAGCCACTTGCCGATCGTGTCGTCCAGCGAGAGAACCCCCTTGTCGACCAGCGACAGGGCGGTCGCCCCGCTGAACGCCTTCGCCGCCGAGGCAATCCGCATGTGGTCGCCGATGGCCGGTGCCGCACTGGATTTCAGGTCAGCGACGCCTGCCGTGTGGACGGTCCGGTCGTCACCGACCTGCACCACCGCGATGACCCCCGGCGGCCCGCCGGGCATGGCGACCAGCTCGGCCAGGGCCCGGTCCAGATTTATTGCTGCCGAACCGTTCTCGGGCGCTGCGAGCTGCCCGGTCGCGGTCGACGGGGCAGGCGAGGAAGCCGCCGGCGAGGCCGTCTCTGTCGAGGCGGTCGGTGTCGAGGCGGTCTCGGCGGAACTGGTGCACCCCACGAGCACCAGCCCGGCCGCGACAACCACGACCGACAGACTCCGGCGTTTGCTTGTCTTCATTGCTCTCCGAGGCTCTGTTGGTATGTCGGAAGGGTGGTTGGGTCAGTAGGACTGCTGGATGGACGCGACAACCTTGCCGACGTCGTCATTGGCCTCGAAGATCCCGTTGATGTCGGGATAGAGGCTGTTCGTCGAGATGACGGCGAAGGCGAAGTGTCGCCCACCCTCGGTGTCGATGTAACCGCCCAGCGCCTTCACCGGAAGCCGGTACCGGTCGTTGAATCCGTCCCCCGCGACCAGGGTGCCGGTCTTGCCGGAAACCTTGCCCTTGGCCGGTCCCTCCGCCTGCACCATCGCCAGCGAGCCGTCGACCCCGAGGATCGGCAGCGTGTCCCGCCACGCCTGAGCGTCCGGGCGCTTCGACATGATCGTCTGGAGCTGAACCTGACTGTTGGCGGTGACCAGGTTGCCGGTCAGTCCGGACCCGTCGACGAGGGCGACGGCATTGGTGTCCAGCCCGGCCGCCTTCCAGATGTCTTTGCCCTTCAGTAGTCCCTCTTCGCAGTCGTCGCTGCCGGCAGCGACCGCCAACCGGCAGAACATCGTCTCGCCGCCCACGTTGAAGCTGATCTTGTTGATGTAGGTGATCTCCTCCGCCAGCGGCAGGGAGACCAGTTCGGCCACGGACGTCAGTGAGTCGACATCGGCCTTCGCCGGCAGGTCTGCGGCAGGGTTGGTGCCGACCGGACCCGCGGTGACGTCGACCCCGGCCCGTCCGAGCGCCTCGATGAACGCCGTCCGGGCGTACGTCGCCGGGTCCTTGAACGCCCAGACGTTGACCACCGGTGCGCTGTCCACGGCGATGGTGCCGCTGAGCACCACCGTTCTCTCGTCCGTTGACTTGGGTGTGATGGCTGTCTTCCCGCCGGCCTGGACGGTCTTGACCTTGCTGACGACCTGCCACGGCGCGACCACCGGACTCATCACCGAAGTGGCCAGCTCGCCGGGAGCCCCGGGTGTCGTGGTGAAGTCGATGACGTTCTGGTTGATCAGAATCGGCGAGACGGCGCCGCCGGCGAGGGTGTGCGGCTGCCACAGCCGGTCGTCGATGATCACATCCCCGGACACGCTGTTGATGCCCGCGGCCTTGACCTGAGCGGCCAGGTCGTTCAACCCGGTCAGCGGATCCTCGGTGGTGAGGGTGGCACCGGGGATGCCGTTGGCGTCGTTGTGGTCGAGGTTGGTGAAGTCGACGGTGCCGTCGGCCTTGGTCCGGCCGCCCATCGTGATGTCGCCCTTACCGACCAGGATCAGGTCGCCGTTCAGAGTGCCGCCCGCGACGTTCCCCGTGCGTTTGACCGGTGTGGTGACTGTCGACTCGGGACCGAACTCCAGCCATGCCGCCCCGGTGCTGTACGTCTTCGTCACCGACGCCGGCTCGAACAGGGTGTCCGCGTTCAGCGCGACGATCTGCTCGCCGGTGTCCACGTCGCGGACCGCGATCGCCCATTGGCCGAGGGCGTACTGCGGCTGGTTCATCACATCCAGTGCCGACTGATCCAGCCCGGGAACCTCTTTCAGCGTGCCCGTGCTCGGCGCGGGTTCCGTCGGGGTCCCGCTGCCGGACGGCGTGCTGCCGCCCGAGGGCCCGGCTGGTGTCGCCGCGGCGGCCGACACGGTCGCCGCGGTCGAGGTGTCGGAGCTCGGGCTGCCCGTGCAGGCCGCCAGGCACAGCACCGCTGCACCAGCCGCAAGGGCGCGAGAAGTTCTACCCATCAACATCTTCCGTTTCCCCCTGTGCGTCCCGCGGCCCGATACCTTCGATGACGTCGTCGATGGCGCTGAAGAGGCCCAGCCGTCCGGAGAACGTCCGCGCAGCGCCGTCCCCCGGGGTGACGGTGCCGGTGATCGCGTCGCCGTCGCGGTGGACGTCGATGCAGACATGGATCTGCTCAGCACTCATCCCCTGATGCTGTAGGTCAGCGGGCGGGGATGCATTGGGGGCCACCCCAAGGCCGACCCGAACATTTCGGGCGGATCTTCGTGCCTTCGGGTCAGTCCGTAGGTGATCATGGCGAGATGACCGATACCGGGGGGGACGCGCCGGCCGGTGCCCTGCTGGAACGAGCCGACGACCTGTCGGTGATCACTGCGGCGTTCCGGGATGCCGGCGACGGGGACGGTCGGGTGGTCGTAGTGGCCGGTCGGGCCGGGATGGGCAAGTCGAGCCTGCTGGCGGCGGGTCAGCGAGCCGCCCGTGCCGCCGGGTTCACGGTGCTCACTGCCAGGTCCAGCGACCTGGAGCGGGAGTTCGCGTTCGGTGTGGCCCGGCAGCTGTTCGAGCGCGCCGTGCAACGATCGCCGCACTGGTGGGCGGGAGCCGCCGAGCAGGCGAGGGCGGTGTTCGACGACGTCCCCGCGGCCGCCGGCGAAATCTTCGAGGACGTGTCGCAGTCGGTGCTGCACGGCCTGTACTGGTTGGTGGCCAACGCGAGTTCCGATGGCCCGCTGCTGTTGTCGGTCGACGACCTGCAGTTGTGCGACCGCTCGTCGCTGCGCTTTCTGTCCTACCTGAGCCGGCGGCTCGACGGGTTGCCGGTGGTGGTGCTCGCGGGGCTGCGCACCGCGGGCCAACCGCTGGCGGATGCCACGCTCGCCGACCTCGTCGAGGATCCGGCCGTCGAGGTGGTGGAACCGCGGCCGCTGACGGTCGACGCGGTGGCCGAGGTGCTGCGTCGTCGGATGGGCGCTGTCCCGGCGGACGTGTTCGCCGCGGATTGTCGGCGGGCGACCGGTGGTAACCCGCTATTACTGGATGAACTTGCCCGCGCGCTGCGGGCCGACGGTGTCCGGCCGGACACCGCCCCGGTCGGGGTCATCGCGACCCTGGGTCCGCGGGCCGTCTCGCGGACGGTGCTGGGACGGTTGGCGCACGCCGGTCCCGACGCCATCGCCGTTGCGCAGGCGCTCGCGGTGATCGGCGACTGGGAGTCGGTCGCGTTGGTGGAGGCTGTCACCGGCCTGGACGCTGATCGGATCGAGTCGGCGACCCGGACCCTCCTGCAGGCCGAGATCCTGCAGTCCGGTTCGCCGTTGCGGTTCGTCCACCCCCTCGTGCGGGACGTCATCTCCCGGGAACTGACGCCCGTTGAATCCGAACGCCGACACCTGCGGGCGGCCGAGGTGCTCCGCGCGATGGGCCGACCGGTCGAGCAGATCGCCGCCCATGCGCTGGCCCTGGTACCGGCCGGCCGGGACTGGGTGGTGACCTGTCTGCGGGACGCGGCGCTGATCGCGGTGCGCCGCGGGGCGGCCGACGACGCACTCACGTACCTCCGCCGTGCGGTGATCGAACCGCCCGCCGCCAACGTCCGACCGCGGTTGTTGCAGGAACTGGGGATGACGGAATCCCTTGCCAATGAACCGATCCCGGCGGTCGAGCACCTGCGGGCGGCGTACGAGGCGGCGCCGGACCCGGCGGAACGCGCGCAGATCGTCGGCGTGCTGTCCAGGATGCTGATCTTCACCAACCCGCCCGATGACGCCGTCGCGTTGCTGCGCCAGGCCCGGGCCACCCTGCCGCCGGAGTTGGGTGACCTGGACGACGCGCTCGCCGCGGTCGAGCTGTATGCCGTCAATTTCGGGGCTGAGGACACTGACGCCGGGCGGCGGTTGGCTTCGGTCTCGGCGCCCGGTCCTGGGTCGGGGCCGGGCGCGCGGATGCTGGCCGCCAGCGCGGCTTGGGATCGTGCGCTGACCGGCGGTTCTCGCGGTGACTGCGTTGCTCTGGCTGTGGCGGCGCTGGAGGACGGGGTTCTGATCCGCGCCGATCCGTGGTTCATGTCGATCGTCGCCGCCGGGGTCCTGGTCCTGGCCGACGAACCCAGCGCCATGGACGTGTGGAATCAGATGCTCGCCGACGGCCACCGCAACGGGTCACAGCTGACGGTCAGCGGAGTGCGACTGTGGCAGGGCTGGAACTTCCTCGAGTGGGGCGCACTGGACGACGCCGAGCACGCGCTGGGCCTGTACGCCGCCGACACCCTCCGCCGGGGTGGGCAGAACGAGAGCGGAATGGCGTACTGGGCCGGGTTCAACGCTCGGTTGCTGGTCGACCGGGGTGACCTGGTCGGTGCCAGGGAGGTGCTGGTTCGCGCGGACCGCGCCGCACCCGGTTCGGACGGTGACCTGCTGCTCCGCCGCGCCGAAACCGAGGTGCTGCTGGGCGAGGCACGGTGGGAACAGGCGCTCGCTGCGGCTAACCGGCTCGCAGCTGTTCGGCGGCGGGTGATGAATTCGGCGTGGGCGCCGTCTTCCTCATTGCGGGCTCGCGCTTTGGTCGGGCTCGGGCGGTATGACGAGGCCGCTTCGGCGGCGTCCGACGGGGTTGCGGCGGCGCGTGTCTGGGGTGCCGGCAGCACCGTCGGCGCGGCGTTGCGAGTGCTTGCTCTGGCCCTTGACGCTGCCGGGTCTGCTTCGTCCATCGGGGTGTTTGAGGAAGCGGTGACGCTGCTCGAGGCGTCCCCGGCGCGTCTGGAGCTGGCGCGCGCCGAGTTCGGCCTGGGCGGTGCGCTGCGCCGGCGCGGACAGGTCGTTGCCGCCCGCCCGCATCTGGCGAGGGCCGCCGAACTGGCATCACTCTGCGGCGCAACCGGTCTCGCGGCGCTGGCTTCGACCGAGCTTCGCGTGGCCGGCGGTCGCCCCCGGCAACGCGCCGTCTCCGGGATCGACGCGCTGACGCCGAGCGAACGCCGTGCCGCCGAACTGGCCGCGCTGGGCCGCACCAACCGGGCGATCGCCCAGGAGCTGTACGTGACGCCGAAGACGGTCGAGGTGCACCTGTCCAGCGCCTACCGGAAGCTGGGGGTCACGTCACGGGGTGAGCTGGCCGCGATGTGGCCGCAGGAGCCTGTGTCGTAGCGGACTGATCGACGGGCTTGCGGCTGCCGGACGTGTTCGTGGGCAGGCCGTTTCGTGGAACGGGCGGGATCACGTCACGTACCCGCCCCTGCGGCCAGCACGTCGCGGGTATCAGACCGGTCGCTGTGCAGCTCATTGGTCCGAATCCTTTCGCCTTCGGGGACCTGCGGGTGAGCACGCTCTGCCGCCGGTCGTCGCAGTCACCCCGCTCACCATTGAGGTCACCGTGTACATCGACGAACGCACACCTCCCAGTCCCGATCCGGCCACCGGCCAGTCATCGGACACAGGGCAGCGCTCACGCCCACCGCAGTGGGTGTGGTGGACCATTGCCGTCCTGGTGGCAGCGATCGTTGCCACCGTGGTCGCGGTGCTCGCGACGCCGACGCCGCAGGAAGCGGCGGCGCCATGTGCTGCTCCGCTGCCCGCCGGGAACCCAGCTGGCAGCGAGACTCGCGCACCCACAGCCGGCACGCTGTGGGCGTGGGGAATCGAGTACGCCGATCCCGCGAACATGACGGTTGCGCCTGCCCCGCAACAGGTTCCCGGACTTACGGCGGTGACCGCAGCAGCCGGGTTCGACGGCGGAGGGTATGCGCTCGAGGCCGACGGAACCGTCTGGGCATGGGGCGACGGAAGGCGCGGCCAGTTGGGCAACGGTGCGTTTGCCAAAAGCTCGGTGCCCGTTCAGGTTTCGGGGCTGACCGGGGTGACCGCCATCTCCGCTGCCCTTGCCACCGGTTACGCGCTGCTGCCCGACGGCACGGTGTGGGCGTGGGGGGCGGGAGAGTCCGGCGAACTCGGAACGGATCGCGACTTCAGTGCGGTTCCGGTTCGGGTTCCGGGACTGACCGACGTCACGGCGATTGCCGGTAGCCAGCATCGCAACGGATACGCACTGCGGAGCGATGGGACGGTCTGGGCCTGGGGGTCCGACGTTGACGGTCGGTTGGGCCACGGCGGTCAACCGGGCGGTGCCGCACCCGTTCAGGTCATGGGGCTGAACGACGTCACAGCCATTGCCGCGGCACCCTTCAACGCTTACGCACTCCGTAAGGATGGGACGGTGTGGTCGTGGGGAGCCGGCGAATACGGTGCCTTCGGGCATTCGGCCGAGGAGCCCAGCCTGCCGGTCCAGGTGCCCGGCCTGACCGGGGTCACCGGCATCGCAGCCGGTGGCATCAATGCCTATGCCGTTCGCGGTGACGGAACAGTCTGCGCATGGGGTATCGGTGACGGAAACCCCGGGAACACGGAGTTCTCCCGGACGTCGGAGCCGGTCCCGGTGCCCGAGCTGATCGGGATCACCGCGATCGCCGCGAGCCGCAGGACCGGTTACGCACTCGGTGACGCCGGACAGGTCTGGGCCTGGGGAGAAGGCCGGTTGGGCCAGTTCGGTGCCGGTCCGGACGCCGAGCGTTCGAGGGTCCCCGTCCTGATGCCGTTGGACGGCGTCACCGCGATTGCCGGCGGGGTCGACAACGCTTACGCCGTCAGGTGACTGACCGCTGTCGTTGAGCGGACGAATGTCCCGGACTGAACGGAACGGGCGCGGCCGCGAGAGAAGGTCCAGGACCCGTCGCGTGTGTTCACCGTTGCACCGATGGAGCCGGCTGCAGCTCCCGTCGCCATTGCCAGATCTCGCCGAGTTCCTCGTCCGGGAGGGTTGCCACCCTGGCAAAGCCGCAGTGTTCGAGTACCCGGTTCGAGGCGTTCGGCTCGGCAAGGGTGTGGGCGATGACAGCGTTCACACCGGCAGCCGCGGCCTGGTCCATCCACGCGGTGACGGCCCGCCGTGCGTGACCGCGACCCTGATGGACCGGAGCCAAGCTGTACCCGACCTCGACCGTGCCGGTGTCGCCGGGTGGGCCCGTGAAGCCGCCGAGCCCGACGACGACGGACGCCGCCGGGTCGATGATGAGCTGGCTGCCCCACTCCGGCGACTGCCCGTCTCGCAGGCCCTGCACGATGCTGGGATGAGCCTCCGGGAACGCCAGGTATCCGGTGGCGAGCTCCAGACTTGTCGTGCGGGTGAATGCGTCCGGGTCGTCCAGCAGCAGGACGGCTTCGGCAACCGTCAGTTGGCGCACCGTCGTGGAAACCGGTGGCGATGTTGACGGTTCGGCACGAGCATCCTGGATCATGGCCCACCCACAGGTCGTCACCAACTTGGTGAGTGATGTTGCCATGTAGAGCGGCTCGGGTGAATAGCCCCGGCCGGGACGTGTTCGCAGGTGCCGGCTTTGACGCGACGAAACCTCTGTCAGCCCGCTCCAGCAGATCCGCCCCACCCGGCGTCGTGCCGCCGTGTGTCACCGCGTATCGGCGCCACTTCTCAACTTGTCTCGTACCTCGGCTGCCAGCATCACCGACGCCTCGATCTCCACTTTCCGAATGGACACACTTTCAATGTTGATGCCGAATGGCATGCCAAGCTTGCGGCAATAGCTCATCAGTTCAATGGCTGCGGCCAGAGCGAATTGATATGACGCCTCGAGGGTGTCGGCGGCGTGTTTCAGATCGTTCTCGATCCACCGCGGGACGTCCACGCCGAGCCACTGCAGGAACCCCAGTGTGCGCATCGACCCGCAGACCGAGAATGTGAAGATGATCGGCACCGGGCGTCTGCCACGGGCGGAACATTCGTAGAAGTAGTCGGAGACGAGGTTTTTGGCCGCGTTGACGTCGTAGACGACCTGCGTCACGAAGAACCGGCAGCCCGCTTCCTGCTTCGCCAGGAGTCGCAGATGTTCGTCACGCCTGCCGCTGTGGCGTTCCGGTATGGCAACGCCACCAACAGCCAGCTGGGGATTGACCTCGCGGCTCCACGCCTGCGCGTCCGAAAGAGCGGTCCTGGCCATGGTTCTGCTGGACGCGGCCCCGACGAGCACAGTCAGCACCTGCGACGGCTCTTGATCGGAGAGCCAGGACCGAAGGTCGGCACTGGGGTACTTGCCGACGGCCCGGTAGACGATCACCGGCGTCCGCCAGTCGGCGAGGTAGGCAGCGAGGAAGTCCGCGGGATCGAGGGTAGGGGTAAAGGGGAACGGACGCTGCGCCGGGTTTCGATCGGCCTCGTCGTCGATGTCATAGAGAATCAGACCGTCGAGGTCGAGCCCTTGCAGCCGCGCGATCGTGGCGTCCGCGATTTCTTGGACGCGGTCAGCAGCGGTGGCCAATCTCGGTGGTGTGAGCGCAAACAGCAGGATCTCGCACAAGCTCTCTTCGCAGCGCATCAGGTCCACGATCGCAACCTATCCGGCGACCGACTGCTGCGAGTTGCGGGCCACGCACCACGGTGCCAGCTGGCGGTCGATCGCGGAAACGGAGGCCGGGGTGCAGCACGGTTGCGGGCACCCTAAGCCGGTCCTGTGAGGCCACGACTGCCGCTGGGTCGCGGCGCTCTCGAGCGGCGGCAGTGAGCGCGACGTTCCTGCAGCGTTCAGGACCGGACAGCTTGGCGCTGCCCAACAACCGGCGGTGGCGCCACCCTCATCGCTGGTCGGGTCGCTGGCGAGGGACGCGACGCCGGCGGGGGACTTCCGTCAAGTCGGGGGGCTTGAACGCCGCCGCCCCGCCCGCGCAGCACAGCGACCTGCGTATCGAGAAACCAGTTGTGAATGCTCATTTCGCCGGGAACGCCCACAACTGGATTCTCGATCGGCCCGGGACAAGCCGCGTCGTGCATTCCGCGCTACGACCCGCCGATCACGACGATGCATCCCGGTTCCGTCATCCCGCTCTCGGCTTAGGCGGCGGTTCCGGTATGGCCGCCATGGCAGCGCCGGCGATGGCAAGGAGGTCTTCGGTCGAGCCTCCGTCTCTGGCGCACCCCGACATGCCGCGCATGACCGCGACCAAGTATGACGCCAGCTCGTCGGGCGCAACGGTGGCCGGAAGGTCGCCTTCTGTGACACCTCGTGCGATCCGGTCCGTGAGCCGGCGGTGCAGGTCTTTTCGTTGTGCGGTGAGCCGTGGCTCGGTCAGCATGAGGCAACCCAGCGGTGTCTCGGCATCGGTGTGCGCACGCGCGGTGTCGTCCAGCATGGCGGCAATGGCGTCGCGGACGGCCGGGCGGGCAGCCGCACGGTCGACGGCCTGGCAGGTCCGACGGAAGTACAAGGCGGACGCTTCCTCGAACAGGCTGTCCTTATCGCCGAACGCCGCATACAGGCTTGGCGGAGTCACGCCCATCGCCCTCGTGAGCATCGAAATCGAGGTCTCTGCGTAGCCGGTGCGCCAGAACTGCTCGACGGCTGCAGCCAATGCGGTGTCGCGGTCGAAGCTCCGCGGTCTGCCGGCCATACCTCCAGCATACCGTAGCGATCGCTACGGAATCTGGTACGGTCAGACGGCAATCCATAGTGGTCACTACAGAAAGAGGCCCACATGTTGTTGAAGAACGCCGTTGTGCTGGTGACCGGAGCCAACCGAGGGATCGGTGCAGCGTTCGTCGAGCAGCTCAAGGAGCGTGGAGCATCGAAGATCTACGCCGCCTCGCGCAACCCGAGTTCCGTCGACGTGGACGGCGTCGAGCCGATCCAGCTCGACGTCACTGACCCCGCGCGGATCCAGGCGGTCGCCGCTTCCGCCGGCGACGTCCAGGTCCTGATCAACAACGCGGGAATCTCGACCGGTACGTCCCTCATCTCCGGCGATGTGGCGGAGGTCAGCCGAGAGATGGACACGAACTTCTACGGCCCGCTACTCATGACTCAAGCGTTCGCGCCCATCCTGAAGGCCAACGGGGGAGGTGCCATCCTGAACATCGTCTCGGCACTGTCGTGGTTCACCGTCCCGGGGGCCGGCGCTTACGCCGCCTCCAAGGCGGCGGCCTGGAGCCTCACCGACAGTGCGCGGCTCGAGCTCGCGGACCAATGCACGCACGTCGTCGGCGTACACATGGGCCTTGTCGACACGGACATGTCCGGGGGTATGGACGCGCCGAAGATCTCCCCGTCGGCCCTGGCGGCCGCTGGCCTGGACGCCATTGAGTCGGGTCTCGATGAGGTCCTGGCTGACGACTGGGCGACGTTTGTGAAGTCCGGACTCACTCTCAGTCCGTCGGAACGATACGAGCAGCTGTTTTCGGCCGTGGCTGGGACCTGACCGGTTCGCGAGCGGCGACTCGGAGACCCGCATCGCGTTGTCCGGGCCGAGAACGTGCAGCACGTTGGTCAGGTGCGGACCGCCGCTACCCCGAAGCTCTGCTTCCTCAAGGCCCTCGACGACCGGCCCGCGCGGCGAAGTCGTCCAGCGCGTCAAGCACGTCGCGCGACTGCCACATTCGGTTGCGGGCGAAGCCGGTGAACTCCTCGAGGATACCCGCGTGCACCAGCGGCGTGATCGCGCGCAGCGCATTCTGCGGCGTGACGCCGAGTTCACGCGCCGCGGTCGGTGAGTCGATGACCGGCTGCCGGAGCAGCACGTCGACCAACTGCCAGGCCGTCGCGCCTCGCCTCGCCGTGAGCGTGCTGGCCCAGTTCCGCCGGATCGATCTAAGATCACCCACCAATTGGCGGCCGTTGGTCGCCGCCGCGAAGGCAGCCTCGGCCAGCTTCTCGACAATCGCGCTGGCTTCACCGTTGCGGTAGGCCGTCAAGGCCTCGAAGTACCCGCTGGCATCGGTCAAGAGACCGGCCGACACGGGCACTGTGACATTTCGGGTGAGTCCATGACCGCGGAGCATTGCGTGAACGAGGGCGCGGCCGGTGCGGCCGTTCCCGTCGGGGAAGGGATGGATGGTCTCGAACTGGGCATGAGCGATCGCGGCCTGGCTGAGTAAGGGCAGGTCCGTCCGCTGGGTAAACCTGACGAGATCAGCCATCAGGGCGGGTACATGGTCGGGGTGAGGCGGGATGAACGTGGCGCCGTGCGGTCCGAACGAGTCGCCGCCAATCCAAACCTGCTCTGCTCGCCATCGGCCGGCGATGTCGGGCTGGACATGCGCAAGAAGGGCCTCGTGCATGGCCATGACGGCGCCCTCATCGAGTCGGTCGGCGAGGGCGAGCGCGGCGACCATGGCGGCGACATTGCCGACAATCTCGGTCGCGTTGCGCTTCTCCCTGCTGCCGAGCTCGGCGAGGGCGATCGATTTTGCGCCCGACGTCAGGTTCTCGATCCTGGAGGACGACGCCGACTCCGAACGCAGCAATACCGAGGCGAAGGGAGCCACTTCCGCGCTCAACTCGGCGTCGAACCGGGCGATCTCCACCGACGCGTCTTCGGCGAATGTTGCGATGGCAGCCGGCAGCTCGAGCGGCCGATCAGCGATCTCCGGCACCAGGGCGGCCCAATAGGGCCCTGAGTGCCGCTGACGGACCCGGGCGGACACCAGATCCGGCGAGATCTTCGGTCGCCAGGTCCGCTCTTCAGTACCTACAGCCGGCCACGACCCTGAAACCATGTCCTAACTGTACGCTCAGTAACGATTTAAATGAAACTATGTAGGGTTGTCACATCCGTCATAATCCGCAGATCCGGTGCGCCCCCGCCGGAAACACCTACGCCGCCACCTCCACAAGACTGGGACAAGACACCTTCCTCAGTGAGAGTTAGCCATCTGCGGCGAGCAACACGATCCTCGCCCGGGTAGCCAGGTCCGCCCGGATCGACGTCAGCCGACCAACCCGTCAACAACTCCCGGTCACCTGCCCAATTAGAAATAGGGAATGACGACGCCCGATTGCACTTGGCTGTGGTTTGGCTGTACTCGTCTAATGGGAATGCATCTACGCCGCGTTTCGAACTGATATTGCAAGTCGGTATCTGTGGAGACGAAGAGAATCGAACTCTCAACCCCCGCCTTGCAAATTCGGACCACCACGTTCGGCGGAGTGCGTGTACGCCCCTGACGTGCGCAAACAGTCCAGCGAAGCCCGGCCAAGACCGAGGATGTGCGGGCTCTAGGCAACACTATTGGCAACACTGCTCGAGCGGCCGGCTGACGCCTGCACCCCGCTCCCAGGACTCCATTCGGACCTTTGCTGGCACCGCACTGTCCCGTAGTGATCGCCGATGACCAGCTCCGGCGCCCAGCCCGCGGTGGATCTCGCCGTCACCGCGGCAGAAGCCGTCCGCGGACTCAATCACCACACCCTGGGCCGGCACGCCTTGAGCGAGCCGGCCGAGCTCGACCGACTCGTGGCCGAGCTCGCCACCATGGCCCAGGGGCTCCCGCAACTGATCACGCACCTGAGCAGCTGGCTCAACGCCGAATACGACGCCGGCCGTATCGGGTCCGACGACCACCTCGACGAAGCCATCGTCGTGGATCGGGCCCTGGCCCAACTGACCGCTGGCCGTCACGCCGCACACGAACTCGGCCAGTTCCTGGACGACGCCCGCCAACAACTGGCTCACCTGCAAACCAGATCAACCTCGCAGCGGTTGAAGCAGGTTTCTCATGATGGCCACGCCGATGACCGCTGAAGAGAACGACACCGGCGACCTCGTCGTCCGAGGCCGCAAGCCGTTCGCGATGATTCCAACGGAGCTGGCGCGCAATCCTGAGCTTGGGTCTGCGGCCGTCAGGTTGTGGACCGTTTTGGCGACCTACGCATACGGCAGCGATGTGGTCACCCGCCCCTCCCGCGCCGCGCTGGCAAGGAACTGTGGTTACAGCTCCGTCCGAGCCGTGGACCTCAATCTGCGCCAGCTTGAACGAGCGGGTTGGCTGACGATTGAAGCGACCCGACGTGCGGACGGCGGGCGCGGAAACAACAGATACATCCTCGAATGGGATGCACGGATCCCGCCGACCGCAACCGGGTCGGGTCAACGTGGCACCACGCCGCAACCGGACCCAGCCGCCGGCTCGCGATCCTCCGCAGGTCAGACCCCGGTGCAGAATTCTGCTCCGGGGCCGGTGGCACCGGTCACCCCCGCGAAAGAATCTGCAGGGGGGCCAGAGAATGAATTCGTCAGGGCCCCGGCGAAGGAATCTTCGCGGCAAAGAGAAATAACTACTACCAAGAACCCATCACCACCAAGGGCGGCGGACCGTTGCGCCGTTGCGACGGACTTGGGGGTGGTGGATGTCGATCCGGCTCTGCCGGTGAGCGGCCACGAGGGCAAACCGTCCGACCGCGCCGCCACAGATCTGGCAGCGGCGGTCAAAGCCTCGATCCCCATCGAGCTTGCCCGCCAGATCAGGACGAGTGTGCTGCGGGATCGATGCATGGCTCTCACCGCGTTGGGCTGGACGCCCGAGCGGATGGCCACCGTGGCGCGAGCTCGATCGTGGACAGGCGCAGGGCCAGGGGCCGTCGTCCGGTGGGTGGGCGAGCTTGCGAGCGACTGGTCGCCGGCCATTGGATCCCCCGACCGCCAAGTTGCTATCGAGCGTCAACTGGCCGCCCGCAAGGAACACGCGGCCGCGATGGAAGCGGCCCGCGCAGCTTCTGGCATGCGGCAGGAAGCGCGGCGGGTCGCACGAGAACTCGCGGCACGCGGCCGCGCACGCCGCGCTGAGCCGATCGCATCGAACGCGGGCGGCAAGACGGATCACGGGAATCGGTCGGCGCTGGACGTGGCCAGCGAAGCCGCGAGCACTGCAGCAGCAGGGACGGAGGCGACATGACACCGGTGACGAAAGGGCGTCCGACAGCCGATCGAAACCACACTGCGACAGTCTGTTTCGGCGCACCGCGGTGGTCGAGCTATTGCGTCACCGGCAGCGCCATCGCCGTGGGCGTATGGCGGGCGGGTGAGCAGCCTCTGAATGGACCGTCGTCGTCCCGGAGCTCCCGCATGATCGGAATGGCGAGGTTCGCAAGCCATGACGCCTGACCAGGACCTGGGTCTTGCTGGAGGTTCTCCCACGCGCGCCAGAGAGCTGCCACTGCATTCTCGGCCGCTGGGTGATCCCGCCACTGTGGACACCATCCGGGCTCGGCGTCTTCCAACTGCGGAAAGATCGGCGCCAAGAAAGCCTCGTAGAAGGCGACGTGATTCAGATAAACCAACTCGTCCGGTGGGGCCGGCGGCCGCAGCACCACGACGTCGGCTGTCATTACCGGGTCCCGCCGCGGCTGTTGACCACAGCCAGCCGGACGAGCAACGCGCCCCGGAAGTGGCTCTGGCGGCGGAGCTTCGCAGCGCTGCACATGCGCGGCTGACCTTTCGCTCGACGTTGTCCGTGATGCTCGCCATCTGTCGGAGACGACCACCGATCTGCAGGCGTCTCGAGGCAACGCATCTCACCCATGTGTCCACCGTGGCTGCCAAAAGCCCTTATGTCCAGCACTTCTCGACATGCACTCATAACTTCCCCGAAGGAGCAACATGTTTCGCAGCACTGTCAACGCACTGCTGGCGGCCGTCCCGGACGTCAGCCCGACTGAGCCGCCCGGCGCGGACAAGCTGACCACAATCCTCGGCTGGGTCCTCTGGGTTGCAACGGCCGCCTGCGTCGCCGCGGTCATCGCCGCCGGGATCAAGATCGCGATGGGCGGCTCCGGCCGGGGCGCCGGCGGCGAGCACGGCATGTCACTGCTGTTCGCGCTTGCCGGCACCATTGTCTGTGGTGTCGCCGCCAGCGCCGTCACGTTGCTGTTCTGATGGCGACCGAAAGCATGGGCACCCGCGGCGACGCGGAATCCGCAACCGAATCCGCCTGCAGGACAGACGAAGAGGGCCAGCTCGAGCTGTTCGAAGTGGCAGTCGCGTCCGCCGGGGCGTGGTCGCGATGAGCGCAAGCATCGTCACCGATCACGGCCTGGAAGTGGTGCTACCTGGCTACCACCGCGCCGTGATCTTCACTGCGAACGACGAGGACGCCACCACCATCGCCGCAATGGTGCGATCCTGCGGCTGCGTGGCGACGCCGCTCAGTCCGGCCTTTCGTGCGTCCGAAGTGCCGGAGCAGCGCGAGGCATCAGGATGACGTCCGCCGTCGTTGAGCGCTCGTTCGAAAACTTCCGGGAGCCTCGGTCGCCTGGCCTTGGTGGCCTCGGGAAGTGGGGCACGCTTCTTCTCATCGGTGCCGCAGTGATCGGGATTGTCCTGACGATCAACGTCAACCTGATCGCTGGCGGCGTGTGGGGCGTGCTGGCGGGTGCCGTGCTGTTGGCAATCGCCCGCCGCGACCGGCACGGTCTGTCGGTGCTGGAACGCACCGGGGCACGGGCGGCTCATGGAAGGGCGGTCCGGCGCGGAACAGCCGTGTACCGCTCCGGTCCGTTGACCAGGCTCGGGAAGTACCGACTTCCCGGGGTGCTGGCCGACACGGAACTCACCGAGCATGAGGACACCACGGGGAGTCCGTTCGCGTTGGTGCACACCCCACGACCGAATCACTACGCCGTGACCATCGAGTGCCATCCCGACGGGGCGTCCCTACTGGACGCCGCGGACACCGCCGAGAACGTCGACCGGTGGGGAGAGTTCCTGTCGTTCCTGGCGTTCGAACCGGGACTGGTGCAGGCGATGGTCACGATTGAGTCCGGTCCTGACGATGGCACCGGGCTGCGGGCGGAAGCCGAAGCTCGGGCGAGCACGGATTCGCCGGCCCTGGCCGGTCTGGTGATGCAGGAGATTCTGGGCAGCTACCCGGCGGGTTCAGCCGCTGTCCGTTCGTTCGTGACGCTGACCTTCACCGCCGTCGACGGGAAGCGTGCCCGCACGGCGGAGCAGATGGGATCGACTCTGGCTCACCGGCTGCCGCCGATCGTCTCCCGGCTGAGCGGGACCGGCGCCGGCCAAGCGATACCGCTTGACGGGCAAGGACTGTGCCGACTCGTCCGTATCGCATATGACCCCGCCGCCACGCGGCTCCTGTCTGGCAACAACCCGACCGTGCTGTTGTGGTCGGGAGTCGGCCCGGTCACCGCCGACGCCCGAGAGTGGACGCACTATCGGCACAGCGCAGCGGTGTCCCGATCGTGGTCGATGACCGACATCATGGGCCGGGTTCACGCCCTCGGGCTCGGGCCGCTACTGCATCCGCACGGGAACTGGCGCAAGCGGGTCAGCCTGATCTTGACCCCGCACGACCCCGGACGCTCGCAGCGGATCGCGGCCGCCGACGTGAAAGCCGCGGAGTACAGGGTGATGTCGACCCGCAAGCCGTCGGCCGCCGACCGTCGGGACTTGGCCGCGGCCGAGGCGACGGCGGCCGAGGAGGCGCACGGTAACGCACTGATCGACGTCGCGGTGATCGTCACCGTCACGGTGGGATCCCCGGAGGAGCTGGCGGCGGTGGACGCGGCACTGGACTCGCTCGGCCCCGCTGCGCGATTGCTGCTGCGGCCGGAGGACGGCGGTCACGCGCAGGCGTTCGCGCAAAGCCTTCCTGGTATCGGTCTTGTCGCCGGAGCGCACGCGCTGACTCCCCGTTGGCTGCGGGAGGAGCTGTGAGCGGCAGACTGTTCCCGACCCGGGGTGTTCCGGGCGCGGGCGGGGGCGCCGACACTTATTGGCGGGTACCTGCCGTCCGCCGCGCGTCTGCTGCGCAGGTCAAGGGCTTGTACCCGTGGGTCGCCGGCACCGGGTCCAAGCTCGGCACCGGTGCCCCGATGGGCCCGGTCCTGCGGAAAACCCCTGGGCCGGCCGCGATCCTGTGCGCGGACCCGATCAGTTGGTTTGAACGGGGCGGCCTGATCAGCAACCCCTCGGCGGTGGTGATGGGCGGCCCGGGCCATGGCAAGTCGACACTGATCCGCCGGCAAATCCTCGCCCTGGCCCATCAGGGCGTGCTCAGCTGGGTTCTCGGGGACGTCAAGCGGGAGTACGTGACGCTGATCGCCGGGCTTGGTGGTCAGGTCATCAGCCTTGGCCGCGGCGGTGGAGCGCTGAACGTCCTGGATCTCGGCGACGCGCCGGCGGCCGCCGCCAGGCTGAAAGCGACCAGCCACCGCACCGAAGCCGACGCCCTGCTCGCCGAAGCCAAGGCCCGGCGCCAACTCGGGGTCGAGGCCCTGATTACCGTGCAACGCGGCCAGCCGCCGGTCGAGTTGGAATGCCTGGTCCTGGCCGTCGCCCTGGACTTGCTCGACTCTGCCTGGAGGCGCCGCAAGGGCGCACCCTTGGTCAGCGATCTGCTGGCACTGGTCGACAACGCCCCGGATGAACTGAAAGACGTGGCCCTGGCACGTGGTGAGCTGTCGAAGTACTACGCCGCAACGGATTCCCTACGGACCTCTCTGGCCGGGTTGTCATCCAGCGCCGGGCTTGGGGCGGTGTTCAACCGGCCGACATCGGTTCCACTGGATCGGCACCGCCCGCTGGTATTCGACGTATCCGGGATCGACAAGGGCGAACGGAAACTCCGTGCCGCAGCGCTGCTGTCCTGCTGGACGGCCGGGTTCGGTGCCATCGCCGTCAGCAACGTGATGGAAGACGCCGGCCTTGAGCTGGCCCGCCGGAAGTTCCTGGTGACCGACGAGCTGTGGAGCGTGCTGCAGGAGGGCACCGGGCTGGTCGACCGGTACAACGGGCTGTCCCGGCTGAACCGCACCGAGGGCGTCGGAACCATCACCGCGTTCCACTCCAGCGCCGACCTCGCCGCACTGGAGTCCGAGGCCGACCGGGCAAAGGCCGGCGGGTTGATCGAACGTGCCGGAATGGTCTTCTGCGCCGGGATGCCCCGCTCGGAGGTGACCCGCCTGCGGGCGGTCACGCATTTCACCCGCCGCGAAGAGGACGAGGTCGCCGGCTGGTCGGCTCCGCCGACCCTGCAGACCACCGGTCGACGCCGCCGGCCACCCGGTCAGGGCAACTTCCTGCTCAAAGCCGGGGATGGCGCCGACACCCCCGGTGTGGCCTTCCATCTCCGGCTGACCCGCACCGAGCTGGCCGGGTTGAACAACACCGACCAGCGATGGGATGTGGCCTGATGCGCGGCGCACAGCCCAATCCCGTCGGAGCCACGCCGCCGATGCTGGTGCCCGGCTTCGCTGGAACCGGCGTCCTGCTGCTGGCCTACGCCGGCCTCGGGCTCGGGACCTGGTGGGAGTCAGGTCACTGGGTCTTCCCCGAAGACGTCCTCGCGCTCGGCAAAGGCGAGCTGGCGTGGACGTGGCGCTACACCACGGCGTTGAGCGTCGTCGGGATCCTCGCGGCGGCGGTCATCGCAGCCCTCACATACCTGGTTGTTCGAGCACACCGCACAGCACAGAGCGTCGACGGTAAGGCCCGGGCGATGGGCCGGTCCAGCGTGCTGTCCAGGGAGGCCGCCGTGAAGCGGTGCATCGACGGCCGGATGTACCGCGAGGGTGAGGCCCCGGGTTTGATGTTCGGCCGGGCCGTGGTCGACGGCCGCGACCTGTGGTCGTACTGGCGGGACGGGATGGTGGTCGAGATGGGCCCGGGGTCGGGCAAGACCACAGGGATTGCGATTCCGCTGATCGTCGACGCCCCAGGGGTTGTCGTGGCGACGTCGAACAAGCGCGACCTCCCGGACGGGATCCGCGCCGCCTGTGAGCAGCGGGGCACCTGCTGGGTGTTCGACCCGCAGCGGATCGCGGACTACACCGGCGGCAAGCCGCCGGCGTGGTGGTGGAACCCCCTCGAGGGCATCACCGGACCGGTCGAGGCCGCATCCTTGGCGCGGGTGTTCGCCGACGCCTCTGCACCGCCCGAGTCCAGCAAGAACGCCTACTTCGACACCGCCGGCCCGCAACTGCTGGCGAACCTGATCCTCGCCGCCGCAATCCTGGGCCGACAGCTCGACCAGGTGTACCTGTGGATCGCCGACCCCGGTTCGGCGCTGCGGGAAGCGGTGCCCGCCCTGAAGGACAACTGGTACCCCCTACCTGCCGCGTCCCTGAAGGGCGCGTGCAATGCCGCACCGGAGGAGCGGTCCGGGTTGTTCGGCACTGCGGCCGCCGCGGTGGCGTTCCTGACCTCCCCGGCGATCCTGGAGTGGGTCACTGACCGCTCGGGGCGGCCGCAGTTCGACCCGGACGCGTTTGTGCGGTCGGGTCGGGACACCCTGATCAGTCTGTCCCGGGAAGGTATCGGCACCGCCGGCCCGTTGACCACGGCGCTCACCGTGGCGGTGATGACCGCTGCCGAGCGGCTGGCGCAGCGGCACCCGCACGGCCGGCTACCGGTGCCGATCGTGTGCGTCCTCGATGAGGTCGCGAATGTCTGCCGGTGGGCCGGCCTGCCGGCGCAGTTCTCGCATTACGGGTCGGCCGGCATCTTTCTGTGCGCGATCCTCCAGAACTGGTCGCAGGGTGCTTCTGCTTGGAAAACCGCAGGGATGCAGCAGATGTGGGACGCCGCAACCATCCGGATCGTCGGTGCCGGGATCGCCGACCGGGCGCACCTGGCCGATGTGGCGCAACTGATCGGGAAGCAGTTCACGCCCCGCAAGTCCACCGGTACTTCGACCGGCGGCCGCTCGTCCCGATCGGTG
The DNA here is from genome assembly GCF_052976845.2 of Nakamurella sp. GG22. NCBI lineage: Bacteria > Bacillati > Actinomycetota > Actinomycetes > Nakamurellales > Nakamurellaceae > Nakamurella > Nakamurella sp. GG22. The sequence continues at coordinate 74,760 of NZ_JBRIIO020000010.1, forward strand.
AACACCTCGTTCGACAAGGACCTGATCCTGGACGTCGACGAGTTGGCCGGGCTGCCGTCCGGCCGGATGATCGTTCTTCCGACCGGTCAGTTCCCGATCCTGGCCCGCACCGTGCCGCACTTCCAACGGCCCGGCATGAACGAACTGGTGGCCCGTTCGGTCGCTACCTACGAACCCGCGGGTGCCTTGTGAACCGCCGCCGATTCTTGGCACTGACCTGCACGGCCGCCGGCCTGCTGGTCAGCGGGTGCTCGATCACCGCACCTACAGGTACCACCGACGCCGCCGTGCAGGCGTTCGCGTGCGCCGGTACCGGCGCCGTCCCTGGCTGGACCACCGAGCAGGTTGGCAACGCCCGGGCGATCGCGCAGGTGGCCCTCGGGTTGGGCTTGGGCGAGCGCGGCGCGCTCGTCGGGATCACCGTTGCGATCACCGAGTCAACGCTGGTGGCCGTCAACTACGGCGACTACCGCAGCGACGGCACGATGACCACCTCGCGGGGCCTGTTCCAGCAGATGGATCACTGGGGACCGCTGCATGATCGGCTCGACCCGGCCAAGTCAGCCGAGCTGTTCTACACGGGCGGCGCCGACGGCTCCCCCGGGCTGGTGGACATTCCTGGGTGGGAGTCCATGCCGGTCCCGCAGGCCGCACAGGCCGTCGAGCGATCACAATTCGCCGACGGCCGGAACTACGCACGGAACCTGCAGGCGGCAACGGCTCTGACGAAAGTCGTCACCACAACGTGCACGCCTGTCGCCGGCTCCGGCGGGGCGGTGAGCCCGGCCGGGCTGACCCAGAACTCGTCGCAGGACCCATCGACTTTCGGCTGGGTCCGAGCAGCCAATCAGGTCCCGTACTCCTGGCGGGGACACAGCTTCGGCCGGGTCGCCGCCGGGACACCCCCGCTGTGGGACGGGTTCCTGACCGAGCTGGTCCCACAGATCCCGGGCGGCCTGAACAACTACCTCGGCGGATTCGAGAACCGGAACAACGTCAACAGTCCCGGAATGGTCAGCTTCCACGCCTACGGCCTGGCCCTGGACATCAACTTCGACCGGAACCCGAACGGCGCGGACCCCGCTTCGCTATCCGGTCAGTACGTCATTCCCGCCGGCGCCGCCCGCACGGCCGCCGCCCGCTGGGGCATGGAGTGGGGCGGGGACTGGTCCGGCACGCCAGACCCGATGCACTTCGAAATCCACGTCACCCCGCAGCAAATCGCCGCCCTGCCGCAAAGGAGCGCCCAATCATGACCCGCCTGTGGAAGACCGTCACCGCCGTGGCAGTGGTCACCGCCGCCCTCGCCGCCGGGTGGTTCCTGACCCGTCCGTCTAGCTCCGCCCCGGCAACCGCCGCGACCTCGCCAGCCGTGACTCCGACTCCGGTGTTTATCGTGCCGAGCGATGACACCGTCACCGAGGGCGTCCCGGATGACGTGACGTGGGAACTGGACGAGACGATCGCCGTTCCGGTCAGCGCGTCGGCCGGGCCGCGGCGCACCTCCCCGGAGGGTGTCCGGTCCGGGTTCGCCCAGACACCGGGCGGGGCGCTGCTGGCGGCGGCGAACTGGTCCGCCGGCCTGGCCCGCACGGTCCCCGCCCCGGACAGCTATCCGCCGCTGGTGCACCAGCGGATGGTGCCCTGGCCCGGGCACGACACCGCCCTCGAGCTCGCCCGCTCGATAGCCCGGGACCCCGGTGAGCGGCACGCGATCTTCCAGATCGCCGGTTTTAGGTACCTGTCCTACGACACCACCCACGCCACCCTGCTGATCGCCAAGCAGGTCGTTCACGCCCGGCAGGCCTACGCCGACTACATCAACCTGGTGTGGACCGACGGTGACTGGTACGTCATTCCCGCGATCGACGGGCACGGCGAGCTCGGCGCATCGGTCACCATGCCGCTGCTGCCCGAGTGGACTCCGTTCGCCGGTGTCGCATGATCACTGCCCTCCAGCTCGCCGCGGCCGCCCCGGCTGTCGATCCGTGCACGGTGAGCCCACCGACGTCTGAATCCGTGCAGGCGTGCGTGGACGCCAACACCACGAACCTTGGGGAGCAGATTGGTGGCGTTGTCGGTGCCGTGGGGGACGCTGCAACTTCCGTCGCCGGCTCGGCGGTCGGCGCGGGTATTCAGTGGGTGATCGACTGGATTCAGGAGGCGATGGCCGATGTCGCGGTTAGCGTCGCCTCGTTCTGGACCTCGACCCCGACGGTCAGCGTTGGTTCGGTCGACGGGTCGGCTTCACCGACCGTCGGCTGGATCCAGGACGCCCTGCGGAACTACACCGTGATCCTCGCCGTGATCAGCCTGGTGTTTGGCGGGGTGTACCTGGCGATCAAGGGCCGGGTCACCCTGCCGCAGCTCGGGATTTTTCTGTTCCGGATCGCCGCCGCCGGCGCGCTCACTACCGCCGTCTGCGCCGCCCTCATCGGTGCAGCGGACGACTTCTCCGAGTGGATCATCCCGGCCGCGTCGAACGGCTCGGACCTCGGCGCGAACCTCGCCGCGTTGTTCGCCAACCCGATCACCGGCCCCGTCGGCCTGGTTTGCCTGATCCTCGAGCTGCTGTCCAGCCTGTTCCTGGTGGCGATGATGTGGGTCCGCTCCGCGATGCTGGTCCTACTGGTCGGGACGGTCGGGTTGGCCGCGGTGATGTGGTCGCCTACCTACTTTGCCCGGCACGCCAAGGCGATCGTCGCCCTGGTCCTGGTGAAACCGCTTGCCGCACTGATCTTCGCGGTGGGTTTCCGGTTGCTCGGCAGCGACGTCGCCGCCCAAGGGGTCACCGAGGCGATCGTCGGCGCTGTGATCTTGCTGTCCGCGTGCTGGTCGTGGAAGTTCCTGGTCAAGGTCGTCGCCCCGTTCGACGACCCGCTCCCGCAGACCGGCCTCGGCGGTGCCGTCGCCCGGGCCGCCGCGTTCGCCGCCCTGGTCGCGAAATGAGCTGGCTGTGGATGGCCCTGGCCATTAAGCAACGGAAGCGGGCACGTGCCCGCCGCCAGAACCGCATATCCGTTGCCGGCTCGTACCTACCGGACCCCGCCGCGATCGCTCGGCTGTACCCGCCGGGGCAGATCCCGCCGCCACCGCCACCACGAAGGGACCGCAAGAAATGAGCGCCGCCCGACCCCGTCGCCGCCAAGCGAACGGGCGGCCGAATCGGTGCACGTTGTCGATGAGCAGTACCGCCGCTGGCAGGCCGCCGCGGACGCCGACCAGGTCACCCTGCCCCGGTGGATCAATGACGCCGTGGAGGGCCGGCCGCCGACGATGATCCGCCGCGCCCTGTACTCCGAGGTGACCGGCATCCGCACGGAGATCGCGGGCGCCATGGCGAATCTGAACCAACTCGCCCGTAGCGCCCACATCGCTGGGTTCGACCCCGCCGGGTGGATGGCCGCCGTCGCCCAGATCAGCCGTCAGCTCGCCGTCGTGGATCGCCTGGCCGACCGACTGTCGTGATCGTCAAGATCATCGGCACCAAGCCAGACCCCGGCGGGCTGGTCCGGTACCTGTTCGGCCGGGGCACCGGTCAGGACCTAAATCTGCATGAGAATCAGCGCTCCGTCGCCGGCACGACCCTCTCGGCTCATCTACCCGGCCGGGGACAGGTTGAGCAGATCGCAGAGGACCTGCGGGCCCATCAACGGGTGTGGGGCACCGCCCCGAAGGCCGGGCATGTCCAGCACATCGTCATCAGCCTCAACCCCGGGGACCGGCCTGTCACCGATGCCGAGTGGCGCACCATCACTGAGGACTACCTGACCGCCCAAGGGATCACCGTCCCGGACAAGGCCGCCGTCCGGTGGGTCGCCGTCAACCACGGCCGAAACGCCGCCGGGGCCGACCACGTCCACATCGCGCTGTCCCTGGTCCGCGCCGACGGAACGAAGGTCAACACCTGGCAGGACGGGCCCCGGTCGCAGCGCTGGGCGACGCAGGCCGAGCAGCGCTACGGTCTGGTCCCGCTGGATTCTCGGTCAGCGAATGCCGCTGCTCGAGGTCTGACCCGGGGTGAGCTGGCAAAGGCCCGCGCAACCGGTCGGGAGCCGATCAGCCGCTGCCTGGCCGACATCGTCCGGCCGATTGCGGCCGCCAGCTCCTCCGAGGTCGACTACGTCCAACGCCTTCGGGCCGCCGGGCTCGACCCGCGACCCCGGGTCACCGATGGCCGGGTGACCGGGTACAGCGTGGCCGCCGAGGGCCAGCGATTCGGGGGTGGCACCCTCGCCCCCGAGCTGCGCCTCCCCGCTTTGCGCCGGGTCCAGTGGGACGACGGGAACGGCCTTGCGGCCGCCCGCGAGTGGCAGCACCCAACTCCGCACCGGGCTACACCCACTACTGCCGAGGCCGTCCGGTACGCCGTCCTGGAGCTGGAGCGCGAGCTATGGCGGGCGCCGGTCATGACCCGGGACGAACACGGGCTTGGTCCGCTCACGCCGCCGGTCTGACCGCAGCGGCCGCCCGAGCCGCGACCGATCCCGCCGTTCGCGCCGAGCTGGTGGCCCTGTCCCGTGACCTCGGCCGCTGGGCTGGCCCAACCTCCGCCTCTCCCGCCCCGACCGTGAAACGGGCCGCTCAGATCGTCACTGCCGCCCTCAGCGGATCAACCTCAACACAGGCTGCGGGCACCTCACCCGACGACGGCGCCCTCATGGACACCGTGGAATCGGTCGTCCATATCGCCCGGATGCACCAAGCCAGCCGGCCGGCCATCACCATTGCCGCCGACGTCACTCGGCACGCCCAAGCCCAACAGGTCGCCTACGCCCGCCGGACCGTTACCCCGGGGTACTACCGCACCAACAACGGAGTCGTCCGAATCCGGCAAGCCCGCGCCGGACACTCCTACGCGGCGACCCGCACAGCCGAAGGCACTTGGATAGCATCCGGACCCAGCAACCTCCTCGCCGCTGCCCAAGGCCACCGAATGAGTCCCACGGAGGTGGCCAAGTGGGAACAGGCGCCCAGCACAGCAGCAGCGCCGTCGACACCTGTACCGCTACAACCGGTCGCCGCACGGCAAGATTGGCGACGCCGTATCCGCCAGACGAGGACCCGCTGAGTCCGATGTTCTTGTGCGCGCATGCGCCAAAGCTGCCCGTTAGGGGGCCTAGCCCGGGGCTTTCGTCGCGGTTCGGAGAGCAGGGCGTGTCGGGCAGCTGGAGGGTGCTGCTAGACCAGCCAGAATGGGGATTGCTGAGGTCCGGTATCGCGCGAGGTGACGAGCGCCCTCCAAGTGAAGGTGGCTATCGGATTCTACCCGTCCCCTGACCTCGACACGGCCGGAACCCAGGTGGTGTCCCCCGCCGGCGCGGTCCTGCTGACTAAGGCCATCGTTGCGGTCCACTGTGTTGCCGCGTGGGCATCGGTGGCGCAGGCGAGCGACGCGATGAACCAGACCACGAAAAGCGGGCTCCGACCGGCGGAAACCATGTCGAACCAGGCCACGCGCCAGGCCACGAGACCGCATAGATTCTCGAGCATGGCGCTGACCTGCGTAAACGAGCCGCCTTGGGGAATCGAATCCCAGACCTACGCATGACGAGGAATCCCGTCACCGCGGCCGCCGTTCGCTGGTGCAACTGCGATGTAGGTCGCGGGGTGGCGGAGGGTGGATCCGCCGGTGCTTGTCCTGCGATACCCACCAACGCCACAGTAGACACGCGTGACACGTGCGAGTCCCACGGGATCGGGCGGCCTTTTCACGCCCTCCCGCGCGCATGCGGAGCATGAACATGGCGGGTGGCAGCGAATCGGAGAGGGAGCACGGATGGTCTTCACCAGCGATGAGATCGAGTACCTGACTTCCAACACGTTGGGCAGGTTGGCCACTGTCGCAACTGACGGACAACCCGACGTCGTTCCCGTTGCTGTCGAGTTTGACGGCGCTTCGTTCTGGGTCGGCGGCCCGAGCTTGGTCACCAGAACCCGGAAGTTCCGCAACGTCGCCGACGGCAACAGCAAGGTCAGCCTGGTCGTCGACGACCTCCCCTCGATGGACCCCTTCATCGCCCGGGGCGTACGGATCTACGGCCACGCCGAGCAACCGTTCGAGCGTCAGGGAGCGGTGGGACCAGGCGTCTACATGCGCATCAGCCCACTCGTCTCGTGGAGCTGGAACCTTGCCGGGGAACCCGCTGGCGACACCTGGTACGACACCCGGCGAGCCGAACACAGCGGCACGGGTCGATGACGGCCTTCGGCACCCGGCGAAGGGCCGCCATGACCAAGCCCACAACCGTCGCTGAGTACGTCGCGCAGTTCCCGGAGAGCGTTCAAGGCCGCCTGAGCGAGATCCGCTCCCTGTGCCGCGCTGCGGCGCCGACGGCCGAGGAGCACCTGAAGTGGGGTCACCCCGCCTACGTCCACACCAACGGCGTGATCCTCTTTATGTTCAGCGGTCACAAGGCGCACGCGAGCCTGGCCGTCACCCCCAGTACCCGCGAAGCGTTCGCCTCGCAACTGTGCGACTACCGGACGGGCAACGGCACCGTCGCGCTTCCCTACGCTGCTCCGCTCCCCGCCAAGCTATTGACCCGGATGATCGAGCACCGCGTTTGCGAGTACGAGACGGAGGGCGTCAAGTGGATGTAGGCCGGCAGTACCGGCCGGGTCGCCACGGGGCCGAGCTTGAGCCCGACCATATTCATCTACCGAGAATTACGCGGGGTCGACCACGACGTCTCTGCTAAGCGGAAGAATCGCCGCGAGGGCTGGCCAGCCGTTCGGCGGAGGTTCGGGCCTCCCCCGGGCTGTCACTATCGGCCCCCACCGGACCACCTCGTACTCAACACAGGCGGTGGTTTCCCAGACGCCCTCGGAACGGTCTTGGGGGTGGACTTCGAGAGTCGCGGCTCTTGTCGGTGCTGCCGCGGCGGAGGAGGGTGAGGGTCGATCCGGAGTTTCCGACACCCCTGGAGGCCGCGCGATGGAAACAACGCTCGACGAGATCGGCCCGGACATCTACCGGATTTCGACTTACATTCCGGAAGCAGATTTTATGTTCAACCAGTTCCTGGTTAACGCCGAGGAGCCGCTGCTGTTCCACACCGGCTTGCGCTCCCTGTTCCCGATGGTGTCGTCAGCGGTCGCGAAGGTCGTTCCGGTCGACCGGCTCAGGTGGATCACCTTCGGTCACGTCGAAGCGGACGAGTGCGGGTCCATGAATTCCTGGCTCCTGGCAGCACCGCACGCCCAGGTCGCTCATGGGGCATTGGGTTGTGAGGTTTCCGTGAACGACCTGGCCGACCGCCGACCGCGCGCGCTGAGCGATGGTGAGGTCATCGACCTGGGCGGTAAACGGGTCCGTCGCATCGAAACGCCTCACGTCCCGCACGGTTGGGACGCCGGCCTGCTCTACGAAGAGACGACCGGCACCCTCTTCTGTGGTGACCTTTTCACCACCGTCGGCGCCGGTCCCGCCTTGACCGAGCACGACATCACCGGCCCCGCATTGAGCGCCGAAGACATGTTCGGCGCGACCTGCCTGACGCCGGCCACTGGGACGACGATTCGATCGCTCGCGCGGTTACAACCCACAACGCTTGGAGTGATGCACGGACCGTCCTACGCTGGCGACTGCAGCCAGGCCCTGCACGATCTCGCCGCGGCCTACGACGATAGGCTGGAAGTCGAAGGCGCCCGCCTGGCCGCGCCCCGCACCCCCGGCCCCCTGCATCCGAACTAACTCCGGGACAGTTAAGCGCCGTTTAGAGCAGGACCGCATGTTGATCAGCAATAAGCTGCAAGGCCGGGTGAGTGAGCTGAAACCGTGGTGCGAGCAGACCGTCAAGGGCGCTCATGGGTGGCAGCGGCGAAGCTCAAATTACACGGCTCCATTGTCCGGTGCCTGGACGTGTCCGCAGTGCGCGACGCCGGGGTGACTGCACCAGCACCGAACAAGGATGTGGGTGCAACGCGACGGGCAACGGGCGCCGGCGCGGACGTCGGCGTTTGCCGCAAACCTTCAAGGCCTCCAGTTGGCTGTCGCCGTCAATTGAATCGGCGCAGGCAGTGCTGCCCCCAATACGGGCCCTGTTCAGTCAACGTCTGTGGCGACGCACCATAACCTGTCCTCGGGCCACCGTCCGTGGCCAATCGTCGCAGTACGAATGCTCGCGAAATCACTGCCGGTTGGGGGATGCAGGGGCTTTCGGCGGTGGCGTGTCGCGATGAGAATCTCTTAGCTAAGACTGCGCGGCTGAGCACTACCCGCGTGCGGTCAGCACTTTGCCGTCCAACGTCTCCCTCGAGCGGCGGGTGCCAGCGGACGATGGGGATGCGAAAGTTCATTGCAGAATGCGGGGCGGTGGGCCCGGTCCTCAGTCGGATCGCCGTAGGCCTTTGCGTTCACCCGCGCAAGGCGCGAGCCTGGTCGGCCGAGCAGCAAGCTGCGACGATTCGGATGTGACCGCGTCGAGAGGGCATACCGAGTTGCTGTTGGCCGCAGACGACGAGTCCGCCAGACCTAGGGGTCACGCCAATGTCTCTCCCCAACCAGTCGCGCGTGGTCACGGGGCACCACTGGGCGTCCGGCTTGACGAGTTGTGCGCCGGGCGCGATGTGACGGTCCCGGTCGGGGTCGAGCGATGAGGTCAGCGGTGCGCCGCGCGCTCGCTTGGTTCGTGCCGGGGGTCGACCGCTTCGGGCTGGTGCTCGCCGTGCTCATCGTGAGCTATGTGTTCTTGGCGCTGGGCGGCGGCTCAGCGCCGCGGTTCCTCGAGGCATTGTTCCCGGTCGTCGCCCTCTGGCTCGCGCTGCAGTCCTCCGCGACGAGTCCGCGGGTGCGGCTCGCCGCGGCGGCGATGCTCTTCGCGGCCTTTGTCGCCGTCGTGGCCATCACGCAAGCCGTCGACGACGACACCGCCCGCGGGCTCGGCGAGGTGTGGTTCGTCGTCGTCTATCTTCTGACCCTCATTGCCGTGCTCCGTCGCGTGCTGACGCATCAGGAGGTCACGCTCGAGACGATTTGCGGGGCCCTCGCTGCGTACCTCCTCCTCGGCATGATGTTCAGCTCGCTGTACGGCGCGATGGCCGACCTCGGGAGCGCGCAACTGTTCGTGCAGGTCGCCGAGCCCAGCATCCCGCTGCGCCAGTACTTCTCATTCACCACCCTGACAACCTTGGGGTACGGCGACGTCACGGCAGCCACGGACCTGGGCCGGGCTGTCGCGATGCTTGAAGCAATCTGCGGCCAGATCTTCCTCGTTACCCTGATCGCGCGCCTCGTCGCCAACTTCGCCGGCCGCCGCTCAAGCCAGTAGAGCGTCAGCTGCATCGGGCGGCGCGGCGGCAGGCTTACTGAGGTATCCCAGCAGCTCCATCGGCAGCTCCGGTCGGCGGTCGAACGATCGATTGCCTGACTAGTCCCGGGCAACCGCACGGTCCATACCCCGGCGCCGTGAAGAACGACCACTGGAGGCGCCACCGCCACTATCAGCCGCCAGCGGATGCTCGCGCTGGGCGGGGCCGGGCAGGTGGAACTCGGCCATCGCGCCGGCCTGACGAGCCGGCCCGGGGTCTCGTGGGCGCGAGCAGCGGCGCAGGCGCCCTAGGAATCGCGCCGAATTTTTCCTCGTGTGACAACCGATTCGCACGGTAGGTTCTACCGATGCAGAATTACCCTTTTGGGGTGTTTTACCATCCTGCAGTGACACCATGGTCACGCCTGGGCTTCGGTCGGGCGGCCGGTCGACGCACGGTAGTCGTGGCCACGGCAATAGTCCTGGCTCTGGTCGGTACGGCGTGCAGTAGCGCGCCGGCCGAGAGCACATCAGCGACGATGACCGCGGCTGCTTCAGCCGGGTCGACGTCCGCGGCGCCGGAGTCGGCGTCGGGCCTGAAGACGATCGACCAGGCGGCGCTGCAAACGATTGTGGATGAGACGGCCCAGGAACTGCTGGTGCCCGGCTATCTGGTGCTGCTGCGGACACCGCAAGGCGAATTCATCGCTGTCTCCGGTACGACGAAGTTGGGTGAGAACAGCCTTCCCACCGCCGATACCCATTTCAGGATTGCCTCGATCACCAAGACCATGACGTCCGCGGTGATCCTGCTGCTGGCTCAGGAGGGAAAGCTCAGTCTTGACGATCCGGTGTCGAAGTACCTCCCGGAGGTGCCCGACGGGGACAACATCTCGATCGCACAATTGCTGGAGATGCGTAGCGGCCTGTACAGCTTCACCGATGCTCCAGAGATCTCGACCAGCCTGGACAACGACCCGACCAGGGTGTGGAAGCCGCAGGAGCTGTTGGACATCGCTTTCGCCCAGCCCCCGAATTTTGCGCCCGGCGCGCAGTACGAGTACAGCAACACCAACTACGTGCTGCTCGGCCTGATCATCGAGCAGGTGGATGACAAGCCGATAGCTGCGGCGTTCGAGGACCGGCTGTTCGAACCTTTGGGTCTGAATGACACTGTGTTTCCTTCCACCGAGTCCAACACCATCCCCGACCCCTTCTCGCACGGTTACCTGTACGGCAGCTCCTCCACGATGATGTACGGCAGTCCGCCGTACACCCCTGAGATGGAGGCCGAGGCCAGGGCGGGAACACTCCAGCCGAAGGACTTCACCGACATCAACCATTCCTTCGCTTTCGCGGCGGGCGCGGTCACCTCGACCGCGGCCGATCTCGCTACGTGGATGAAGGCGCTGGCGGGTGGCCAGGTACTCAATGCCGAATACCAGCGCCTGTGGCAGGACAGCGCGCAGGTCATCGATCCCGCCAACAGCTACAACTGGTACGGGTATGGCATCGACCAGCTGCGGTGGGGATCTCACGTTCTCGATCTGCACGGCGGTCAGACCCCCGGTTTCAACTCGGAAGCCGCCTACGATCGCGCCACCGACATGACCCTCGTCATCTGGGGCAACCTCACGATGGCGCTCGACAACCAATTCACGGCACAGGTTCTCATGCTCAAGGTGCTGGACCAGATCTATGTCCAGACTCCGCTGCCTGCTTCGTCGGCGACCGCCGCACCTACAACATCAGGTGGCTGATCGACAGATCCAGCCCAAGTTCAGGGCGCTTGTTCGGGCCGAGGAGGGAGCGCAGCAGCGCACCTCAGGCAGAAGGCAGCGCGTTTGCTTCCTTCCCTCGCCGCCATCGGACCAGGCCGCGACCAACCCACCACAACACAACAGCAACCACGATCGGCGGAGACCAGGCGACCATCCTGAGAGTCATGAGACGCTTCCACGCCGTGAGGGTCAGGTCCCACAGTCTCTTCACCTACGGCTGGTGCCCTTTCCGGCTGGTCATGAAACTGGCGTTGCTACAGAGCAGCAACAGGAGACCTGGACTCGCTCGGCGAGGCCAGTTGGCACCAGCGTGCACGCTGAATACAGACGATTCGCGAAACGCTTATTGGAGGCGAGTGTCGACGGCGTTCCAATATGCGGCCGTTGTGACCGCCGGGAACGAGGCCACCGTTGGTGTGCACGCAACTCAGCGCAACGACGGGACGCTGCGGGTTTCCGTGCAATTGGCTGGCACGTTCAATCCGTGCCCGTTGTGGAAAGCACGGGACTGGCACCAGCGTGCGACCTCTGGGTTATGAGTCGGGCGATCGGCGTTCCTCAGGGTCGCACAAGTGCTCGACATAGAGCCCTGACCTGCTGACACCCTTGTCCGACCGTCTCACCACTTCAATGGCGTAGCGGCCCGAATCAGGGCGTCCTGGTCACAAATCTGGTCACACACGCTCCGAGGCCGGCCCGCGCCTGATCACTTCGGTGTGAACCCCGATATGAGCAGGCGGATACTGGCCGATCCACGCCGTCTGCGCAGGTGTGAAATGCCTTATCCGAGCCTCGACATTGCCGATGCTGGTCCTCTCGGGTCCTGCTTCGACATTACAGTCGTTGGCCAAGCCCACAGTTGGGGTCAGCTGAGGACGTCAACGTCAGGCGTGAGATTCCTAAATAATTACCTCGGCAACCGGGCTGGCAGGTGGGTCCGAGGTTGGCCGACTGGCCAGCCGCTCGCCCGTGCCGATTCGCACAAGCGGTGCGAACTTCGAGTTTCGCGCCGGCTAGGCCCTGCACTACGGCGAAAAAATGGGTCCCAATGCGGACTGCAATGAGGGATCAACAGTTCCAACCAAGAATAGACCTACACCGGAAATGCCCGACATCAGGCCAGGGGAGTCGCCAATCAGGTCCGTGAGCGGATCAGTTGAATTACGAGCCAGCCTTTCCGCGGTTAGGTGCCCGACTGTTGGGGCCGCGCCGTCCATCACCGAATGCTGACCTAGAACTCGCTTTCCAATCGAGAGTATCTCTGCATTTCCTGCCATACCGTGACACAATGAGAGGTTGACACGTCGGTTCCCGCTCTGCCCCTCTATCCAGCGGGCGGTGGCGTCAATGGCGATCGCGGCCTCATCTCGAAGAGATGAGTGACCTAGAAGTCGGTAAGCATGTAACCGCGCCAAAGCGATGCCTCCAGCGCCATGGCACCAAAATGAGGCGGTTGGAGCCTTAGATTTGCGCCGCGCTAGCTGCGGGGTGTCCTCTCGGAAGTCTGGCCAGTTCATTTCATCTGCGTCGAAGTAGTAACGCTCATAGTCGAAGCCCAGTTCTGCCGCTCGCGCAAAGCGCTCCACTCCGCTGACACGGTACAGCTCGAGCAATGCAAATGCGATACCGGAAGCGCCGTGGGAGAATCCGGTGAGGTTCCGTCCTCGCGAGAGTTCAGGTGACGACCAGGAGAGCCCCCATCGTGATTTCTTGGCACCGTCGACGAGTTGATCCCCCAGTTGCACCGCAAATTGCAGCAATTCCGCCTGCTCATGAGCTTCGGAGAGATGCACCAGCACAGCAATTGCACCCGCGGATCCCGAGAGCAGGTCCCAAGATCGATCTTCGCTGGGAGCGATCTCGAGATCTGACGCCAGTCTGAGGGACAGTTCGATAAACTCGTCCGATCCGAGTGCCCAGCCAACGCGGCTTGCAGCGCTTGCGATTCCGGGTAGGCCCGTGTACATGCCGAGGCGATCTTCTGGCTCGATGGTATCCAACGTCGACAAGGATTGGCGCATCGCCCCGACAGCTGTGCGCCGCAACGCGGAGTCGTCGACAACACGGGCCAGTTCAGCCAGAAACAACGCCACCCCAGCCGTGCCGGAGTAAAGATCGGGGCCAAGTGCTCGGTAACTCATGGTTGGGGATGCTGTCGTTGGCTCAGAATCCTCTGCATAACCCATCCAGTTGCATCTCCCATCGTACCAGATAGCCGTCTGCGCAAGGCGCATTCCAATTTCCCTGGCAACGTTGAGTTCGGATGTCGCGAGGCGCAGGGAGTCACGCAAGAAAACTGAATGAACCCGAGATCTAGTCCAATCGGCACCGTAGACATCTGTGGAGCCCTGGTTCAAGTATGGAGACTGCAGGTCAACTCCATTTTCAGCGAAGTGGTCCACTGCAATTTCCAGCTGATCTCCCAAAGGCTGAGAACGCTGCTCCTGCGCTCGAAGGACGGCTCCAGCCATCACGCTGCACCGGTGCTGGCCAAAACTCATTTCTCCTACGGGGTCTTCGGCGAGGGCGATACCATTTGCGAGCTTCTTCGTCATAGCTGGTGTTGCGGGTTCTAGGTGGTTGCGCAGCTTCGGAACGATGTGGCCGAGGACGCAGCTAACCTGGTCGTAGTCCGCTTTTCGAATGTAGATTACGCCTGAATCAGCCCTACCGAACTGGTTCGCGTCGTCTAGCACTTTTAGCCGAAACGGCATCTGCGCGTCATTAAGTGCTCGGGTGACTTCGGCGACAAATGTAGCTGCACCGGACGGAAGGAGATTCCAGTACAGGCGAACCAACAAATCTGTCGGGCCGTCTGACAGTTCGTTATTGCCGAGCGCCATGTAATAGCCGGGCGATATTGACGGAAGATCCTTTTTGAAACGCAGTTTGACCAGTGCGCCGGGCGTCACAGGATGAACCGGTTCTACGTCGCAATCTTCAGGTCTAACGATGAGACGTATGCCACCGCCGCTCACAAACCACTTGTCTTCCGCAACTTCATCGAGGGACCATGCGCTCGACCAGTACCCAGAGCCAGAGTTTGCTTCCCGCAGACTTTGCACGAGCGATCGCCGCCCCAACATGGCGCGGGGCACAAGGTGGGCGGGTCGGGCGCCGCCAACGCAGTACCAGTTCTCGTAATATTGCCACTGTAGTGCAAACTGCAAGTAGTTTCGGGCCGTACTTGCCGAGAGCACGCGCTCAACTGCTTTTGGAAGCCGCGGCGCGGGTCTTCCGAACCAAGAATAGCCTGTTGCCGACTCGATTGTGGTGGCGCCGAGAATCTGCGCAACGGAATGCAGGTATGCCTCTGCCTCTGGCTGAGTCATGCTGTTTACCAGCTTCCCTGAGGAATCAGACCCAACAGCTGGATGGACGCTTCCTGTGGTCGAGCCAAAATGTTCCTGCTGAGCTGCAAATGGTAGACACTCGAACCACTGATTTGCGCCGAGTGCTGTGCTTGCTCGAACGCAGTTTGTAGTAGCCGTAACGCCGCAAAACGGGTAGCGCCCATCTGAAATTCAGCTTGTTGATCCCTGGCGACTGACATGAATGAGATGTACGAAGCCCAGAATGAACGTATAGCTAGCTGCATGCGTGATAAGGGGAACCGTGCATGCTGGGCGAGTTCTGAGGCGGTCGAGTCGCCGGTGAGTGGCATCGAGTTTACCCAAGTAGACAAGTACTCTGCAAACATCGAACCGACGTCCCAGCGAGGATCACCGCGGCCCGCAAGTTCCCAGTCGATGAGCAGAACGTGACGCCACCGATCGTCCCCTTTGCGCTGAGTAATAAGCCAGTTCTCAAATTTCACGTCCATGTGAATTAGTGACTCTGACATCCACTCATCAGCGATAGCATCGAGAAGCTGGCAATACTCTGGATATCGCTGCAATATCTTGATCAGCTGCATGTTCGCAACGCTCACGGCCTGCAGGACGGCCAGGTTTGGCCGATGAAGTTCAGAGACCCAGGGACGCTCCAAAGCTGCGGTCGTGGGAAACTCGGGCGTCAGCTGATGAACGGCGGCGAGCATCCTTCCGGTCTCCGATGCAATGCGCTCGGAGAACTTGCCTACACGGGAATGATGTTCTCTAAGAGTTCGCGCTCCATGGATGAACTCGAGTCCGAGGATGCTCCTTGCGTGGTCCGAGAATATCATCCTCGGCGCAAGCATCGGCGCCACGCTGCGATCAGCGGCCGCATTGAGCTGCTTGTATACAGCAGCTTCTCTCTCCAAAGTTGGCATGCCATCGGCGTCTGCGTCGTGTTTGATTACTAGCGATGTGCCATCCTTCTGGATTACCCTATAGTTCTGGTTCCTCCGCGAAATGTCGCTAATTGCGAGTTCCCCGTCGACGATGGCTCGATCCGTGATTCGGCCTGTCTCCCGGAGAAACTGCAAGAGCGCTTCGGGTGTCAACAATGTCGCGCTGATCCTAGCGCTTGTTCTCGGCGCAGAACAGACAAGTGACACAGGTCGTCGGTCCAGTGTCGGGGCAAATCTTAGTACAAATACGCGCGGAAACCCGGATAACGATCGTCCAAAGCGCCAACTCGGATTCAAGACCGCCCGTCATGCGGGCCGAGGATAGGAAGTCAGTCGCGATATCGCCCTGCAGGAATTCGCCCTGCATCGTCGGAGCGGTCGGCCGGGTGTGCTGAACCGTCGCCTTGCGGTCGAGCCATACCATAGTTCCGCCCAGAGCCCCCGGGCCAGCACCAAGCTTCTCAAGGTGCACCACATCGTCGGTCCGGCACTCCACGTACTCGTCCAATTGAGGGCTCAGGTATAGACGCCAGTAGCCGGGCCGGTCACTACGACCGAGCAGACCGACCAGGGTCTGCAGATCAGGCACCGCTCCCGGGTCGGCCACCAACTTGGCGACAACCTCGTCCTCGGCCCAACCGGAAGAGCCTTTATCAGCCATCGCTAATCCACCCTAAAGAATCTACGTGGGAAGACAACGGTTGCACAAGCTAGGAACGGTGCATGGACCACGCCAGCTCGGCCGCGGACATATCCGACGGGATATCCGGATAATAATTGTTCCAATTGCTAGTTCCGATTCAAGACCACCCGTGGTGGTAGCCGAGGATAGGAAGTCAGTCGCGATATCGCCCTGCAGGAATTCGCCCTGCATCGTCGGAGCGGTCGGCCGGGTGTGCTGAACCGTCGCCTTGCGGTCGAGCCATACCATAGTTCCGCCCAGAGCCCCCGGGCCAGCACCAAGCTTCTCAAGGTGCACCACATCGTCGGTCCGGCACTCCACGTACTCGTCCAATTGAGGGCTCAGGTATAGACGCCAGTAGCCGGGCCGGTCACTACGACCGAGCAGACCGACCAGGGTCTGCAGATCAGGCACCGCTCCCGGGTCGGCCACCAACTTGGCGACAACCTCGTCCTCGGCCCAACCGGAAGAGTCTTTGTCAGCCATCTCAACCGACCACCCCAGATGCGTTCTGTCATCGAGCAAACTGACGACCGAGGATGTGTCCGAGGTTGCGCGGCACGCTGACCGCGTCGTCAGACCACACGTCGGTACTAAACGGTCCTCTAGGGCATCGACTATGTCAAGGGATCCTTCGTTCGGTTTGGATGGGAAGCCAGGTGATGCACAGCACGGGGTCGGCTGGCGCGAAGGATTCAAACGCTTGGGCCGTCAGAGCGCTGTGCGTGGCAGTCAACCTCACAGAGCTTGTTCGATCCGTCACCGAGTAGGGCATACCAGCGCGGATGGCCCAGAATGATTCGCGATGTCTTTGCGACTTCGGGCGACGCTCGGTGGTCTCGCGATCTTGAAGGAGTAGAGAAAGTTCTCACGAGCGCGTGTCCTTCGCGGTGTCCTGTAGCGGGTGATGCTTAACAGTCTTGTACCAGCTGATGCTTAACACCTGGCCGTGATCGGCCCCGTCCTGAGGGCGATGCTCGTGGGCATCGTCGTGCTCGGGAGGCCGGGAATGGCTCTGGTTGTCTTGTCGAAGGTTGAGCAGCGGCTGGACGCGGTCCGCGCGGTGTTGGGCGGGGCCACGGTCACCGAAGTCGCGGCCGCGGTCGGGGTGTCCCGGGTGAGCGTGCATGCATGGCTGCAGCGGTATCTGACCGAGGGCGTGACCGGTCTGGCGGACCGCTCGCACCGGCCCCGGTCGTGTCCTCATCAGGCCAGCGACGACGTGGCAGTGCGGGTGGCCGAGATACGGCGGACCCACCCCCGATGGGGCGCCAAGCGGATCCGCATGGAACTGCTGAAGAAGCCCGGCGCACTGACCGTCCCGTCGACGGCGACGATCAACCGGATCCTGATCCGACATGGCCTGGTCACGCCGAGGAAGCGGAAACGGCCACGGAACTCCTACCAACGGTGGGAACGGCCTGGGCCGATGCAACTGTGGCAGCTGGACATCGTCGGCGGCGTATGGCTGGTCGACATCGCCACCGGAGCGCTCCGCGAGGTGAAGGTGGTGACCGGGGTGGACGACCACTCCCGGTTCTGCGTGACGGCGTCGGTGGTGGAGCGGGCCACCGGCCGGGCGGTGTGTCTGGCGCTGGCCGGGGCGCTGGCCCGGTTCGGTGTGCCGGACGAGATCTTGACCGACAACGGCAAGCAGTTCACCGGCCGGTTCAGCAGGGGCGGCGAGGTGCTGTTCGACAAGATCTGCCGGCACAACGGGATCATCCACCGATTGACCCAGCCGGCGTCGCCGACCACGACCGGCAAGATCGAACGCTTCCACCTCACGCTGCGGCGGGAACTGCTCGATGATCACGACCCGTTTGAGTCGCTGGGCGCGGCGCAGGCCGCCGTCGACAAGTTCGTCCGGGAATACAACGCCGACCGACCCCACCAAGCGCTGGATGATCAGCGGCCGGTCAGCCCGGCGGACCGCTTCACTCCGACCGGCGATGCGGAGCGAGAGTTGTTGCCGCTCTGGCTGCCCCCGACGCTCGTTGCGTCGCAGGGTACTTCGGACGAACCAGCCAGCAACGCCGACGAAAAGGCCGAGCTGGGAACGGGTTCGGGCACCACGGCCGGCTACCCGGGTGGAGCGGTGGAATTCGACCGGGTCGTCCCGCCGGCCGGGAACCTGCAACTCGCCGGCCGGCAGCTCTGGCTCGGACCCACTCGGTCCGGTCAGGTCGTCCGGTTCTGGGCCGACACCGACCTGATCCATCTGTTCATCGGCGGGACCCGGATCAAAACGGTGCGCTCGCACCTGACCGTGACCGACCTGGCCCGGCTGGTCGCCGCGGGTGCCGTGGCCGCCGGCCCGTCCCCGCTGCCACCGATCGAACCCGGCGATGCCGTCGAGGTCGAGCGGGTCGTCTCCCGTGCCGGCACCGTCGTCCTCGGTGGCCACGTCATCCTCGCCGCGGAGATCCTCAGCGGACGCCGCCTCGGGATCCGCATCGAACGCGACACCCTGATGTTCTTCGACCTGGACAGTCGCGAGCTGCTGCGGGTGCGGCCGAACCCGCTCAGCCACGACAAGATCATCCGACTCCGCGGGAACCGGCCGGCCGGCCCACCACCCCGACCCTCCACCGAACCGGTTCGGGTCCAGCGCCGCGTCTCGAGCACCGGCGTGATCATGGTGTGCAGCCAGAAGGTTTCGCTCGGCCGGACTCATCAGCACGAAACCGTGACGGTCCACGTCTCCGACACCACCCTGGCGATAGAACTCGATGACGGCGAAACCCGCGTGATCCGCCGGACTACGACACTGCCCGTCCGTAACATCAAGGCCGACCGACCACGATCGGTCGCACCCCAAGTTGTCTAGGCCCGGTGTAAAGGATCACCTGGCACAGAACCGTTAACTATCTCCTGATCCAAGGCACGTGTCCTTCGCGGTGTCCTCCGTCGGGTGATGCGCGACAGTAGTCCGCCAGCAGATATGCGACACCGGATTGGTTCGGCACCCTTGGGGCCGGACGCCTCCGTGGGGCGTCCCGTGCTCTGAGGAGGCCGGGATTGGCGCTGGTTGTCTTGTCGAAGGTTGAGCTGCGGTTGGATGCGGTGCGGGCGGTGTTGGGCGGTGCGGACGTCACCGAGGTCGCCCGCCAGGCTGGAGTGCATCGGGCCACGGTGCACCGATGGCTGGGGCGGTATCTGACCGATCAGTTGGCGGGTTGATGGATCGGTCGCACCGCCCGCAGTCGTGTCCGCATCAGGTGCCGCCCGCGGTCGAGGTGGCGGTCGCGGAGATGCGCCGTCGGCATCCACGATGGGGGTCGCGACGGATCCGGTTGGAACTGCTGCGTTCTGCATCGCCGAGCCTGGTTGTGCCGGTGGAGCGGACGATCGACCGGATCCTGATCCGGAAGGTTTGATGCGGGCCTGGCCTCGGAAACGGCCCCGAGGTTCGTACCGTCGCTTCGAACGTCCCGGTCCGATGCAGCTGTGGGGTACCGACATCCTGGGCGGTGTCCGGCTGATCGACCGGAGGCCCCGGAGAGATCGGGGAAGCCAAGCTGATGACCGGCATTGACGACCTCTCGCGGTTCTGCATGATGGCCGAAGTGGTGGAACGTGCCACCGGTCGAGCGGTGTGCGTGGCGTTCACCCGAGACCTGACCCGGTACGGAGTGCCGGCAGAGGTGATCACCGAGAACGGCAAGCAGTGCACTGACCGGCTCGGTCGGGGCGGCGACGTGCTGTTCGACAAAATCTGCCGACACAACAGGATCGGCCACCTGCTACGCGCCGACCGCAGATCAAGGTCCGTCTGCTAAAGCTGGTCGGACGTTTCGTCGCGCACCCACTGCGAGTATGTGGGATTGCCTGCGTATACAGCGGTAGCAATGACGCACGGAACCTCGTATGGATGGTCGCGGTTGGTCTTCTGCACGATTCTCTGCACCAGGGAAATCCTGGTGTGCAGCTCGACACGAGCTTCACTGGCATCGTAGACCTCACCTTGCCAGCGATAGATGGCCCTAATCGGCGCGATGATGTGCCCGCAAGCCGCTAGACGCTCGGCGATAAGGTCTGTCGTGAACTGTGCCAGCCAGTCAGCATCTGGCGCAGTGATGACCACCTCGCAGATGTCATCCATTTCACCCTCTCCTCTTCGTTTCAGGTCGTCTAGTGGGGAACAGCCCAAGAAGCGGCCTTCTCAGCCCAGCATGGAAGGCATTGAGGGTTTCGTTGGGACCTTCCAGATACAGCAATCCTCGGAACCCGGCCACCGAGCCAACAACAGGTCGCGAACTACCCTTGTGTCATCGACACCCGTGAGTTCAGCAATTCGACGATATGTGGCGTGAGTCACGCCGGCGATTTCGGCCTGACGGACGTAAGAGGTCAACAAGGAAAGGTCGAGGTTGAGGACTTTTTGGCGGAGACTTTGCGAGGCAGCTTTGGCCGTTTCGAAGCTAATCTCTGATCGCCCACAGGCGTCAGACACGATCGAGTCAGCCTCGGTGAGGGATTCGGTTGTGCGGATCAGCTGTGCCAGTGGCGACGCCTCGATGACCTGGTCGCGACCAGCCTCTAGCACAAGGGAGCTGTCCACATCGAGCCGTACCGGCATACCCCCCGATCGAATGTCAACCACACCGCGAACCCCGTGGGCCGCCGCAACGAACAAGGCTGTGGCTTCGGACGGGTGCCACCGAAGAATAGGCAGCGCAAGTTCGGTGGTCTCGCCTGGCAACGCGTCGCGCACAGTCGCTCCCACGGATTCAAGTCGCGCGAGTACGTACCTTGAGGGAAGCTCACCGTCGACGCCAGGACCAGCGATCCAGACAGCTGATGGGACATCAAGGCCCGCAACGGCGGCGAGGAGTAGGGCATCGCCGAGCGGGCTGCGCAGGCCGGGTTCCTGACCCAGAGCCAGGACATCGCCACCAACATCCACCAGCACAACGCCGTCGGCCGAGGTTGCGGCAATATGAGCAACGAGTTGTCGATGGAGGTCTATCACTCCACCCGTTGCATCGAGAAGCACGAGCGTGGCATTGAGCGGTCCAGTAAGTGAACGTGCGAGGGCAGGGAGCGTCGATCCAGCCGGTGGGATTGGTCGCGTCCGAGGGGTCACGACGTTGAAGAGGCCGTCGATGGTGGCAAGCCCAGTGAAATCACCAATGGAACGCGGTCCTGGCAGCGGGTCCACAATGAGGCGGTCCCAGGAAAGTGTCGCGATCACCGGCGAGCCACCGCGCCCGTAGGCGTGGTGCAACAAGGCGGCAGCAAGTGCGTCTCCTCCGCCGCCCGCAGCAACGTACAACGGTCTGCGCACGGGGCCAAAACTAGCCTGTGTATCCTCCCGTGGTCTATGCCACTGGAGGAGGAGCGTTGCCAGAGGGCCACGGCCAGCTACCGAAGTTCGTCCAAATGGCGAACCGGATACGCGACCAAATCCTTAGCGGCAACCTCGCTGCCGGAGACGAAGTCCCTTCTGAGCGCGCGCTCGCTGTGGAGTGGGGAGTCGCTCGACCAACTGCCGCGAGGGCGTTGCAAGAACTCCGCCGACTGGGCCTGGTTGAGTCACGGCAAGGATCAGGCTCGTTCGTACGTGGTCACCTCGACATCCATCGCCGCGCGCGTGATCGGTATGCCCGATCCCAAGCCGCTGGGCACGTCTACTCGGAAGGAGAATGGGCGACGATTGTCTCAGCCAAGATGGCTCGCGCGCCTGCACGTATCGCGGCGGCGATGGGAATCGCCGCCGGCGAGATGATCGGTCGACGCCATCGCATTACCGGCGACGCGAACGGACCAAACGAGATCTCGACTTCGTGGTTTCCGCCTCAAGTTGTTGTGGCGGCGCCCCGCTTGCTCGATCGGGAGCGAATCAGGGAAGGGTCCCTTGCGTACATCGAGACATGCACTGGGCGGCGCGGTGTCGTCGCGCGGGATGAGCTCTCCGCACGACTGGCTCTGGCCGGCGAGCGACGCGAACTTGCTCTAGACGATCCGGCCGCAGTACTTGTCGTGTTGCACGTCGTCGTCGATCGCAAGGATCAGCCGCTCGAAGTAGCCGACGCGGTTTACCCATCGGCGGGACGCTGGATCTTCGATCAGGAGTATCCACTCGTCCACTGAGGGGCCATCACGTGGCTGACGTCTGGTCCAACACTCGCGCCTCCCGGAACGTTGACGGACCAAGTGGCATATGCCACACTCGAATGGCATATGCCACTGGCCCAGGCCCAAGTTGAGGAGCAACGGAGTGACGACGGTAACCAACGCGCCGAAGCTGCTGCTCACAGCAGTCGAGGCAGCCGAACAGCTGGCGGTGTCCCGCACGAAGATCTACGAACTGATGGCGGCTGGAACGCTTCGCTCGATCCACATCGGTCGGCTCCGGCGAGTCCCCGTGGACGCCCTGCGCGAGTTCATCGATCAATCCGCAGAACAGTGAGTGGTCGGGGTCGTCGGGGACACGGCGAGGGATCAGTGTTCCAGCGTTCGAACGGGATGTGGGTTGCTCAAGTCGATCTCGGTTGGATCGGCGGCCGGCGTCGTCGTCGCACGGTGTACGCCGGCAGCGAGCGGGAGGTTCTGGCCAAGCGTGATCAGCTCCGCAGCCAGCTGGGGAGGGGTGTCAATCTGGCCGATCCGCCGAGGACGGTCGAACAGTGGCTGAACGAATGGCTCCGAACTGTTAAGGTCGGCGACGGTACAAGCCAATCGACTCTTGCCCGGTACGAACAGATTGTGCGAGTGCATCTCATTCCGCTCATCGGGCGGATCAAGTTGTCGGCGCTGTCGCCACGCGACGTGCAGCTTATGGTCAGCCAGCTGCGCGAATCAGCCGCGCCGGCATCGGTCGTCAAGATCCACGGGGTGTTGCGCAATGCTCTCGCCGACGCGGAGCGCATGGATCTGGTCCCCCGCAATGTCGCGAAGGCAGTACGTTCCGCAACACTGACGCGCACGGAGCGACGGGCACTGACGCCGACCGAAGCCTCCGTCCTGCTCGCGCGGCTGCAAGGAGACCGCCTGGAGGGCGTCTTTGTCGTCGCCCTATCGACTGGCCTCCGCCGAGGAGAAGTACTCGGCCTCCGATGGCAGGACATCGATCTTCCCGGACGGGCCCTCTTCGTTCGGCAAACCGTCCAGCGAATCAACGGTGAGCTGCGGTTCGTCCCACCAAAGACCCACCGATCGACACGGTCGATGCCTCTGTCAGCGCTCACGGTGTCCGCGTTGACCGCGCAGCGAGCCCGGCAAGCGGAGGATCGACTGTTGGTCGGCGCGGCCTGGGAGGACCACGGGCTGGTCTTCGCCACCCATCTCGGAACGCCGCTGGAGCCGAGGAATGTCAACCGGAGATTCAGCGCAGCGCGCTCGGCGGCAGGGCTTGAGTGGGTTCGTTTGCATGATCTTCGGCATGCTTTTGCCACGTTCCTGCTTGACCAAGGCGAGGAGCTCAGAACGGTCATGGATCTGCTCGGTCATTCGACGATCAGGCTCACCGCGGACACCTACGGACACGTACTTCCATCCCGCGCGCGGAGTGCCGCGGATGCCATCGATCGAGTGTTAGGAGGAGGCAAGTGACAACGTCAGGAAAGCTCTTGGCTGTAGTTAGGCTGTACCAGCCTGAGATTGTTGCTGATCTTGAACCATGTCGCGACCAGAAACCGCAGGTCAAACCCTGTGGAGACGAAGAGAATCGAACTCTCAACCCCCGCCTTGCAAAGGCGGTGCTCTGCCAATTGAGCTACGTCCCCGAACGGACCGGGTGAGCCGGTCCGAGCGAGCAAGACTACGAAGTGGCCGGTGTCCCGGTCGGAGCTACGGGTGTCGTCGGTGTGCGGGTGGCTTCGTCCCACAGGGCCGCCTCGGCGGCCGCTGCCTGTCGGCGCCGCTGGACGAGGGCGGCGGCTGCGCCGGCTGCTGCCAGGAGCACCAAGATCTTCTTCATCAGCACCATCCAGTCGAAATGCAGCGATCGAGCACTGACACCGACCGTACTGCAGCCGTCCCTGGCGGGCATCAGCGACCACAACCGTGGGCCTAGGAGGACTTGAACCTCCGACCTCTTCCTTATCAGGGAAGCGCTCTAACCGTCTGAGCTATAGGCCCGCGAACACACCACCGCGACACCGAAATCGGACGGAATCCGACGGGTGCCGCGGTCAACCAGGCTACCCCACCGGCTCCCGCCAGCCCAAACCGCGAGCGCGAGTCAAGACCAGGCTCAGCACCGATGAGTCCGGCGAAGCACCGCCGTCCAACCCTCGAAGCCCACGACAGTGAGCGCCGACAGCCACCCGAACCCGGAGGAGACCGCCGTGCCGACCATGATCTTCGTGAACCTGCCCGTCAAGGATCTAAACAAGTCGAAGCAGTTCTTCACTGAGCTCGGCTTCACGATCAACAAGCAGTTCACCGACGACAAGGCCTCCACCATCGTCATCAGCGACACCATCTACCTGATGCTGCTGGTCGAGCCGTTCTTCAAGACCTTCACCAAGAAGGACCTGGCCGACGCCACCACCAGCACCGAGGCGATCATCGCGCTGTCCGCGGACAGCCGGGAGGCCGTCGACGAGCTGGTCGACAGGGCCATCGCGGCCGGCGCCGGACCGTCGCCGCGCCGATGGACGAGGGCTACATGTACGCCCGCAGCTTCGCCGACCCAAACGGGCACCTGTTCGAGGTCATGTGGATGGATCCGAACGCCGTTGAGCCGACCAACTGAGCGTCGAATGCCCAGCACGACGATCCCCGACCGGCTGACCTGGGCAGTCGAGCGCCTCGACGTCCGGCCCGACCAGCGCATCCTCGAGGTGGGCTGCGGGCCGGGCGTCGCGGCGGGACTGATCGCGGACCGGCTGCAAAGCGGCGTCGTCATCGGGATTGATCGATCGACAACCGCGATGGGCCGGGCCACCAAGCGCAACGCCGAGCACATCGCCGCAGGTCGAGCGCGGTTCCTCACCACCGACCTGGCCGGCTACCGACACACCGGCCCAAGATTCGACACCGTCGTCGCGATGAACGTCAACCTGTTCTGGACCGGCCCCGCCACCGAAGAGTGGCAACGGATCGACGAGCTGCTCGCACCCCGAGGCCGGTTGTTCCTGTTCTACGGCTACGGGCCCGGCGACCCTACGAGCAGCCGGGACATCGCCGGGCCGCTGACCACCGCGATGAAACAACGCGGGTACCAGGCGAGCGCGGACCGGGCGCCGGACGGGTCCAGCATCTGCGTCACCGGATATCGACTCGGATAAGAGGGCGGCGGCCGCGCCACCGGGCACGACCGCCGCCAGAGAACCGCCGCCAGTAACTACCGCCGGACCTCGTACGCCAGGTTGAACGGAGTCTGCGCGGCCCGGCGGAACCGGGTGAATCCCGCCTGCTCCGTCACCCGGCGGATCGCGGCCTCCCCCGCCTGTGCGCCGAGCGCCTGGCCACCGGTCTGGGACAGCGCGTTCGGCACGCACAGGAACATCGACCCGGCGTAGAACAGCCGGCCCACCGGGTTGAAGTTCTCCTCCACCCGGTCGGACGCGGCCGGCTCGACGAGCAGCCAGGTCCCGTCCGGCGCCAGCGACTCCCGGACCCGGCGGGCGGCGGCCACCGGGTCACCCATGTCGTGCAGCGCGTCGAACGTCGTCACCAGGTCGTACCCGGCACCGCTGAAGGTGTCGGCGGCGGCGACCTCGAAGCTGACCCGGTCGCTCACTCCTGCCTCCGCGGCTTTCTTCCGTGCCAGGTCGATCGACTCCGAGTGGTAATCCGACCCCGCCACCGTCGCGGACGGGTACGCCTGTGCGAGCAGCACCGACGTCGACCCCAATCCGCACCCGATGTCGGCGACCGTGCCGCCGGCGGCCAGCTTCGCCTCCACACCCTCGAGCGCGGGGATCCAGTTCGGCACCAGCTCGGCGACGTAACCGGGCCGGTAGAACGCGTCGCACCCGACGAACACGTCCTCGTGATGTTCGTGCCAGGCGACGCCCTCGCCGGTGCGGAAGGCCTCGGTGAGTCTCGGTTCCGCCTGCAGGTAGCCGAGTGCGGCGACGAAGGCCGCGGGCACGCTCGGGCCGTTCGGGTCGGCCAGGCAGAACGCCTGCTCCGCTGTCAGAAAGAACTGTTCCGACGCCGCGTCGTAGCTGACGTAACCGCCGGCGGCCTGCACCCGCAGCCATTCGGTCAGGTAGCGCAGGTCATACCCGGTGCGGACTGCGAACTGCTCGGGCGTGGCCGCGCCCTCGGCCAGCGCCGGGTAGAGACCGAGCCGGTGCCCGATCACCACCGAGCCGGCCGCGCCGGTGGCACCCATGTCCGTGACGACCTGCCCGAGAAACTCCATCACCTTGTTGGCGTCCATGTGGACTCCCCTCTGCTTCGGCCGGCCGTGTTGCCGGCGACGAGAGCAAGGCAACGCCCCGGCACTTCCGCCGCCCTTCCGTGCGCTGTCACGCCGCTTGCACGCACCACATGGGAGCCGGGAAGCGCGCCGATTTCCGGAGCGCAGCACCAGCAGGCATTCTGTGTGCCTGGAGGTGCGGGAATGGCAGGCAGCGGCAGGCCTCTGGTGCGGGTCGACGTGCTCGGCCCGCTCCGGTTGACGGTCGACG
Organism: Nakamurella sp. GG22; assembly: GCF_052976845.2. Taxonomy (NCBI): domain Bacteria; kingdom Bacillati; phylum Actinomycetota; class Actinomycetes; order Nakamurellales; family Nakamurellaceae; genus Nakamurella; species Nakamurella sp. GG22. The sequence goes on from NZ_JBRIIO020000010.1 coordinate 101,339, forward strand.
GCGAGCAGGTCGACGTCCGCGGATCCAAGCGGCGCGCGGTGCTCGCCCTGCTGGCCATCGCGCAGGGCCGCACCGTCACCGTGGACTCGCTCGTCGACGCGCTGTGGCCGTCGGAGGCCCCCGAATCGGGGCGACAGGCGTTGCAGAGTCATGTCTTCCGGCTGCGAGGTCAACTCGGCGCGGCCGCCGCACGGTTGCAGACCCAGCCCAGCGGGTACCGGTTGGAACTAGGTGCCGACGAACTCGACCTGGCCCAGGCGCGTGCGCTGTTGACCCGCGGCCGGTCCGAGCGGGACCCGGCGGCCGCGTTCACCGTCCTGCGTCAGGCCGACGCACTATGGCGTGGAACGGTTCTCGCCGACCTCACCGAGTTCCTGCCGATCGGGAACGCGGCGGTCGAGTGGGCGCAACTGCGCCGGGACGTCACGGACGCGTTGCTCGCCAGCGGCATCGCTGCCGGCCGGTCCGACGAGGTGCTCACCCTGGCGGTCGAGTCGCTGGCCGCCGACCCTCTGCGTGAACCTGCGGTGCTGCTGCTGATGCGCGCCCTCGCCGGAGTCGGGCGGCCCGCGGACGCCCTCCGGGAGGGCCGCGAGTATCGGCAACGGTTGGCGGACGAGACCGGTTTGGACCCGTCACCGGCGCTCAGCCAGCTGGAACGCGACATCGCTGGTGGAGCAACCGGTCCCGGCTCGCAAGCGCCGAACCGAACCGCACGGCCGGCGACCCGGATCATCGGCCGGGAGACGGAGTTGGCCGAGCTGCGTCGTCTCCTGGGTTCCGAGCGGTTGGTGACGATCGTCGGTCCCGGCGGAGTCGGCAAGACCCGGCTCGGAGTGGAGGCCGCCCACCGCGACCCCAGCCATGCCGAGACAACGACGGTGCTGCTGGCGCCCGTCACCGATCCCACCGCCATCCCGCACGCGCTGGCTGCGGCACTGAATCTCACCGTCGTGCAGGGTGACGTGCTGGCCGCCTGCCTGGCCGTCCTCGGCAACCGGGCGGGACTGCTGCTGGTGGACAACTGCGAGCACCTGATCGACGAGGTCCGCGACACCGTGGACATCGTCCTGGCGTCCTGCCCGCGGCTCACGGTGCTCGCCACCAGCCGGGAACCGATCGGTCTCCCCGCCGAGTGCGTTGTCCGGTTGACGCCGCTGCCCCTGCCGGATGGGGAGCCGGACATCGCCCGGGTCCCGTCCGTCGCGGTGTTCCTGGAACGGGCGGCCAGGGTCGGCCCCGGTGCGCGGCCGACCGCTGCGGAGCTGCCCACCGTCGCCGACATCGTCCGCCGGCTCGACGGGATGCCGCTGGCCATCGAACTCGCGGCCGGGCGGTTGTCAACCTTCTCGTTGACCGACCTGCAGGGGCGGCTCGACCGCTCGCTGGACCTGGTCGGCGGTGCCCGGAGCAGCGGTGACGCACGCCACCGGACGCTCCGTTCGACGATCGAGTGGTCGTACGAATTGCTCACCAAGGACGAGCAGCGGGTGTTCCGGCAACTGGCGATGTTCGTCGACGGCGTCGACGTGGACACCGCCGAGCGGTACGCGGCCGAGCTTGCGCCGAACCGCGACCCGGGCGACATCCTGGCTCGGCTGGTCGACGCGTCGATGATCGTCGCGAGCTTCGAGGGCGGCACCCGGTTCCGCATGCTCGAAACACTGCGGTCCTACGGGCTGGACAGGCTGGCGGCTGCAGGCGACGCAGACGCCGCGGCGCAGCGGTTCCTCCGTTGGGCCGTGCAGCTGGCCGGCTGGATCGACGCGACCATGTCCACCGAGCAGGAACCCGAGGCGGACGCGATCCTCCGACGCGAGTTGCCGAACCTGCGCGCGGCCTGGCGGCTGGCCCGCGACCGCGGATCGCTCGACGACGCGGCCGCGTTGGTCGTCGCCCTGTTCGACGGGATCGGCCACCGGGACCTGATCGAAATCCGAGGCTGGGCCGGGGAACTCGCGGACGACCCTGCCCTCCCGACCCACCCGGAGGCCACCGCGGTGCTCGGGACGGCAGCTGAGGCCGCCTATCACGGCGGGGATTACGCCCGAGCCGATCGGCTCGCCCGCCGCGGGCTGGAGCTGGCAACAAGTACCGCCGGTTCCTGGTACTGCCTGACCGCGCTGTCGGTGGCCGACCTGGCCCGCGGCGCGCACGCCGACGCCGTCGAACACTCCATCGCCGGGGCCACGGTGTCGAGCCGATACCGGGGCAATGTCGGCGTGGCCGCGCTCGCCGCCACCTACGCCGGCGATCTGGAGCGGGCACGGAGCTGGCACGACCGGATGACGGCGGCCGAGGTGTCGCCGACGATGCGGGCGTGGAGCGCGTACGTCGCCGGTGAGATCGAGAGCTTCGCCGGTCATCCGGATGACGCCGCGCCGCACTATGCCCGGGCGATCGACCTGGCCCGGTCGTCCGGGGCGACGTTCCTGGTGGGCGTCGCCACCGTCGGGCTGCTCGCGGTGCGGGTCACCGGCGGGCACCTGCGGGAGGCGCTCACCGGCTTCCGGGACGTCATCGATTACTTCGCCCGCACCGGAAACTGGACACACCTGTGGGTGACCCTGCGGAATCTGGCCGAGCTGCTGCGGCGGCTCGGTGACCACGAGACGGCGGCACTGCTGGACGCCGCAGCGGACCGGGCGCCCGATGCACCGGCCGACACCCGAGCACCCGCTCACGCACCGAGATTCGATGACGTTGAACCGGTCTCGAACCGGGACGAGCTGCTGGACGCGGCTCGCCAGGCCATCGACCGGGCGCTGCGACTGGCGTGACGGTCCGCGGGGTCACCGCCGCTCGACGAACGTCTCGTCGAGGATCCACTCGGTGTAGCAGTCGAGCCCCAGGGCGTTGAGCAGCCCGGCGGTCTGGGTGCGCTGCGCGGCCAGCGCGCGGACCTTGCGGGCGGCGGTGTCCGGGTCGAGGACCAGGTCGAGCGCCAGCCGGTCGTCGGGCACCGGAACCGGGTAGCCGGGCAGGTACACGCCGAGGCTGTCGTCGATCGCCGTCCACCGCGGAATCCGCCGCGCCGGAACGGCCGACTGCAGCAGCCGGGTCCCCGGCCGGGCCGCGCGGTCGAACGCCGCGAGCGTCCAGGCACCGACGGCGCGGTGGTCGGGGTGACCGGTGATGCCGTCCGGCCCGAACGTCAGGACCGTGTCCGGGTCGACGTCGTCGATGATCTCGGCCAGCCGATCGACCGGTGGCTCCGCCGCCGCACATCCGCCGTCCCGGTGGCCGAGCCAGTGGTGCTCGGTGACGCCGAGGATCCCCAGGCAGCGGGCCAACTCGACGGTGCGCTCGGCGGCCAGCCGGTCCGGTGGCCAGCTGTCCGGGTCGGGCGTGCCGAGCTCGCCTCGGGTGGCCGTCACGCAGGCCACCCGGGATCCGGCATCGCGGGCGAGCGCCATCAGACCGCCGGACAGGTAGGCCTCGTCGTCCGGATGCGCCCAGATGCCGAGGATGCTGCCCAGCGCGGCGACATCAGAGGCAGTCATCGCCCGCCCGCCCTTGCACCCACGGCCAGCACCAACACCCCGGCACATCCGAGGCCCAGTGCCAGCACCGACACCGCACCGGCCCCGGCCGCGTCGATCACCAGGCCGCCGAGCAGGGCGCCCACGCCGAAGCCGAACTGGATCGCCGAGCTGTTCAGTGCCATGAGGATTGACGCGGACCGGGATCCGAGCCCAGCCAGCCGATGCTGCTGACCGGTCACCAGCGCCCAGCCGGCGAAACCCCAGCCCACCGCGATGGCCAGCTCCACCGCTGGTGCCACACTGCCGAAGAGCAGCACTGACAGCACAAGGGTCTGGAGCGTGGCGGCCACCAGCACCACCCGCGGACCGCCCCACCGGTCCCCAGCGGACCCGCCGCACCAGGTCCCGAGCACGCCGCCGACCCCGAACCCGGCGATGAACGCCCACAGCCCGTAAGGGTCCGCGGCGGCACCGATGAGCACGCCGAGGTAGCTGTACATGCTGTTGGAGGCGGCCATCATCAGGAACGTCGCGCCGAGCACACCGAGGACAACGCGGGACCGCATCGGGCGGAGTCGCTCACGGGCGGTGGAGGCGGTCAGCGTGGCTGCTCCGACATCAGTGCGCAGCAGGCCGACGATCGCCACCGCGGTCAGCAGCGCCACCAGTGCGAATGCCACGCGCCAGGACACTGTCGCCGCGAGTACCAGTCCGACCGGCGCGCCCACGATCATGGCTGTCGACGATGACGCCTGTAGCCCGCCCAGCGCACGCCCGTGGTGGGTCGGCGGGTAGGTGGCGATGGCGGCCGCGGCGCCCGCCGGCCCGTACACCGACGCTGCGAGACCACCCAGCAACCGGGCCACCAGCAGCACCGTCATGGACGGCGCCACCGCAGACGCCGCGGCGCAGACACCGAATGCGGCGATGGCACCGATCAGCACCGGCCGCTGGTGCCGCCCGCCGAGGGCGGCCCCGAACAGTGGCGCACCGACCGCGTAGGCCAGCGCGAACGCCGTGACGGCCAACCCTGCGACACCGACGGTGACACCGAGGTCAGCCGCGAGGGCGCCGAGTAATCCGGCCACCACGAAGAGATCGGTGCTGACAGCGAAGGTGCCGATCCCGAGCGCCGCGATCGGCGCCCACCCGACCGTCGGCCGGTCCCTGGCACGGGTCGTCCGCTCGGTCGGCGCCCGGGCTGCCGTCTGGACGGCTGCCGCCTCGACAGTTGCTGTGCTGCTGGTCTTCTCGCTCATCTCGCCCTCCGCATCGGTCAACGGACCGATGATCGCGGGGGGCGCTTCCAGCTCACTGTCACGTCACTGCCGTGCGGCTTTCGGCGGACGACCTAGAGCAGATGGGTCTAGGTGAGGTTCACCACAGGTGCCGGGCGCCGGTGCGGTGGTGGCGCACCTTCGTGTGATCGGCGGGGGCGTCGATGCAGGGACGGGTGTACCGGTAGGACCACGGCTTGTCCCCGTGGCCGCTGATCGTCCAGCCCTCGTCGAGGAGTTCCTCCCGGAGCTCCTGGAGGCTCTTCGTCATCCCGCGAGCCCACTGCTCCTGCGGCGGCAGATCGTCCTTGAAGGACCTCGGAGAGACGAAGGTGCCACCGGCGATCCGGTAGGTCGGCCAGCGCGGGTCATCACTGCTGGCCACCCCGACAAAGCGGTAGGTGGCGCTGCCGGACTGGGAGCTCAGGGTGGTCAGCACGCTGCTCACCCAGGAGGTGTCGCCGACGTCTTCCAGCTCGATCTCCAGCGTGTCCTCTTCCGGCAGCACGGCGAACCAGTGCCCGTGCAGTCCGTCCCACCAGCGGAGCCCGTCGTCGGAGTACCGTCCGGGACCACGGTTGGGGTGCTGGGTGTGATGACCTGTGCGGGTTGTCATGATTCCTCCAGACAACCAGGCTAGGCCGGTCGGTCAGCGCTCTGTAGGGACCAAAGACCTTGGTAGTACGCGTCTTTGTGCGCACCTGGTGCTACGGTCGATGCTTCCTCTCGGCCGGAACACCCAGGCGTCATCTCACCATTCCGAATCGGAGCAAGCAGTGACGAACCGGAAGTCGGGCTCCATTCCCCCGCACCACCGCAGGTTGGCCTACACCGTTGCCGGCGTGATGTTCGGCCTGCTGCTGGCCACGGGCCTGTTCCTCAAGCTGGTCGGGGGACTGGAGGTCAGCTGGTTCTGGATCGTGGTCACACCGGTGTTCATGACTGCGCTGATCGTCTTCTATCTGTGGGTGAGATTGAGCGACTGACGACCGTCACGGCCGGTTGGTGAGGGCGATCACCATGGAACTGGCGAGATACCTGCACGTCTGATCGCCGGAGTCAGAAAGGACGTCGACGCCCCATTGCGGGCACGTCGACATAGGCGAACTCCAGCGAACCGGACGCGCTGCCGTGGCGGACCGACACGGCCGACACCAATGCCGCCATCAGCATCGCGGCCGCGCAGGTTTCGCCGAACTCCTCCAGGTGCGACAGCAGGATGTACGCCGGCCCGTCGCCGACCGAACTGAGCACCAGGCCGCCCAGGGCCTCGAAGCCGACCGCAGCCGCCAACAGGGTCGCGACACCGGCCATCAGCCAGCGAGTAGCCACGGTGGGCACCCGCCTGATGCCCGCAAGGGCGGCGACCAAGAACCCCGCGGCCAACACCAGGCTCCGGGTAGAAGCCAGGGCGAAGCGGAAGGCGCCGGCCCGCCGCCGACCACCCGCCCCACCGGTTCGAGCTGCTCATGCAGGGACGCGAGGTCATCGACGGAGAGGACGACCAGCACCACCGACGTCACGGCCACGGCCACCACGACCAACCGGCTCGCCGGGCGAAGAGCCCCGCGCAGGCGTGGATGGCGGCGCCGACAACGAACACGGCGACGTTGAACCAGGTATGCAAATTGGCCTCGGCGCGGACGTCGACGAACCGGACGGCCGGCGATGCCGGATCGGTCAGGAAGTCCCAGGGCGTCACCCGTGGAAGGACCAGGCAGGAGCCGACGAGAACGGCGCCGGCTACATCGACCACCACGAAGACCACTGCCGCCCTGCGTCCCGAGGCGGTGGCGTCGATGTCGGGACCCGCTCCGGCTTGGTCATTGGAAACCGAGGTTGGTGGCGGCGATCGGGGTGGCGCCGTCCCGGCGTCGGGTGTGTCGTGATCCGGGCTCCGTCGCTGATGCCGTCAAGCACAGCTCGTTGATCATCCGGGACCTAGAGTGAGCAACCGTCACCGACGAACTGACCGTCGGGCAACGCCATACCGGCTGCCCGTGAGGAGACCTTGATGAGCCCTGGTTCCTTCTTCGCCCACCCCCATCAGGCGTTCACCGCCGGCTTCTACAAGTCGGACTGGGACTTCGAGGTACGGATTGCCCTGGGCATGGCCGTCCACGGTGGCGCCGAACCGGGTGAGGTCCTGGCGACCATCGCGGACATCAGCGACGGGGACCACCAGAAGTGGTTCGACAGTTGGGTTGCGCTGGGCCGGCGGGTGGTGGCGATCGCGGATTCCTGCGCCGCGACTTGCCGGCGACAGAGCGCTGCAGACGCGTACCTACGGGCCGCCAATTACCTCGCCATTGCGGTGAATGCGGTGGACGGGCTCAGGAGCCAGGATCCGCTGCTGCCGACATTCCGTGAGCATCGGGTTGCGTGGGACGGGTTCATCAGGAATGCGCCCTATGCGGTCGAGACTGTCGAGATTCCCTATGAGGAAACGATACTCCCCGGCTTCTTCTTCGCTCCCGACGGTGCCTCGGCGGTCAGGCCGACCCTGATCATGATCAACGGCAGTGACGGGTCGCTCAGCAATCTGTGGGGCAGCGGAGCCGCCGGCGCACTCGAGCGTGGCTACAACGTCCTGCTGTTCGACGGGCCCGGACAGCAGTCGCTGCTGTTCGAGCGCAACATCCCCTTCCGCTTCGACTGGGAGGCCGTCACCACACCGGTCGTCGACTTCCTGCTGACCCGCGCCGATGTCGACCCGGCAAAGATCGCGCTGTACGGAATCAGCCAGGCCGGGTACTGGGTTCCGCGCTCCCTGGCGTTCGAGCATCGCATCGCCGCCGCCATCGCGGACCCCGGCGTCGTCGACGTGTCCACATCGTGGACCGACCACATGCCCAAGAGCATGATCAAGCTCCTCCGCGAGGGAAATCGCGAGAAGTTCGACAAGGAAATGGCTTTCGGGATGAAGATGCCCGGGGCTGGGAAGACCGCGTGGTCCTTCCGGGCCCGCCCGTACAACCAGACCGGCTACTACGACACCATGGCCGAGGTGCTCAAGTACAACGTCACCGACGTGGCGGCGTCCATCACCACCCCGCTTTTGATCACCAGCCCGGAGGACGAACAATTCTGGCCGGGCCAATCGGAGAAACTCGCCTCACTTATTCCGGGTGAGACCCAACTGGTCAAGTTCACCGCCGCGGAGGGCGCCAACTACCACTGCCAACCATTGGCGCGCCTGCTGACCGAGCAGCGGATGCTCGACTGGCTGGACGCGAAGCTCCAGGGTTGAGTCGCGACGAACCCGCCCGACTCGGAGAGTTGTCGTGCGGCATCAAGATCGTCTGGAACTGTCGTCACGTAATTGCTGACAGAACCGTCAATTTCCGTCAGTGCCTGACGGCAAAGTCAGAAATGGCTTGATCGATACACATTTGTGGACCCGCATGATTGGCGGGTGTAGGTTCCCAGTTGCTCGTCATCGGGAGCGCATAAAGAAGGGACCGCCCAATCCGGCCACGAGAAGAACTCTCATCGCTGCAATCGCTATCGTGGCCACCGCCGTCACAGCGACACCGGCGTCGGGGCAGATCATCGACGGAAGCCGTTATAGCGAAACCACTACCGACACCTTCACGGCCTGTGGCGTGGATGTGCGATTCACTGACCACGTGGACGGGATGTTCAAGATCCGCCAACACGGCACTCAATCCAAGGCATATCTGTTCGACCACTTCCAGGATTCAACTGTCTACACGAATCTCGATACCGGCAAGTCATGGAGAGTGCTGACGATCGGCACCCATGTCGATGTCAAGATCGACCTGGTCAGTGGAACCGTATACCGCTTCACCTGGCAGGACGCGGGTCCGTTCAAGGTGTTCGACGGAAACGGTCGCCTCGCTTACGTTCAGGCGGGGCTCCGGAGGGAGTCGGCCGAAGTCGACACCCATGGAAACCTTGACCTCGATGATGACGACTACCTACTTCAGCTCAGCTTCGAACTCCGAGGGCACTACCCGAACGGGGATTTCTGTACGGACCTCACCAATTTCACCAACTGACAATGGTGAACAGGTTTGATATCCAGTTGATGTAGCCCGCCCAGCAGAAACGGATTCCGGCGACCTGTAGTCGTTCGTCGCGGAACCTTGCGCCCGCCCGTCCTTGGAGTGAGCAGGCACAGTGGAGGGCGTGCTGCGCAACTTTGCCCCCGCCCGCCGACGGCTCGTGCTCGCGTTGCTGGCACTGCTGACCGTCGCGGTGCTGGCGCTCGGGACGGTCTTCGTCGTCCAGCGAACCGGCGGATCGGACCCGGTCGCCGTTGACCAGAGCCGGCCGGGACCGGTGCTGCTGGTGCCCGGTTACGGCGGTTCGATGGGCTCCCTGCGGACGCTCGCCGGCAAACTCACCGACACCGGTCGCGACGCGACGGTCATCCAACTGCCCGGCAACGGAACCGGGGATCTGAACGCGGCCGCCGAGGTCCTCGGAACCGCGGCCCGTCAAGCGATGGCCCGGACCGGCGCGACAAGCGTTGACCTGATCGGGTATTCGGCCGGCGGCATCGTCGTGCGGCTGTGGGTGGCCGACGGCGGCGCGGACGTCACCCGGCGGGTCGTCACCCTCGGCTCCCCCAACCACGGCACCTCATTGGCCGACCTGGCCGGCTCCCTGGCCGTCGACGCCTGCCCCGAGGCGTGCCGCCAGTTGGCCACCGACAGCGACGTAATCCGCCGGCTCAACACCGGTGACGAGACACCGGCCGGTCCCACCTGGGTGTCGATCTGGACGACTCAGGACCAGACGGTCACCCCACCGGACACCGCAAAGCTCGACGGGGCGGTCAACCTGCCGGTGCAGTCGGTGTGCGCGGACGCCGATGTCGGTCACAGCGACCTGCCCAGCGCACCCCTGGTGCAGGCGATGGTGCTGGCCCAACTGGAGGCCGGCACACCCGCACCGCTGACCGACGTGGACTGCGTGCGGCTGCGGCAGGGCTGAGTCAGCGAGCGGACAGCAGCGCAGCGGCGAAGTCACCCACCGGCCCGAGGTGCGCCAGCTTGTCCGGGTTGACGACCGAACTGATGCCGTTGACCTGCCCGTCGGCGATGTCCAGTGCCCACACGGCCATCAGCCGCTGCTGCCCATCGAGGAACACCGCCCCCGGACCGCCGTTGACGTCAACCGCGCGCATCGACACCCCCGGTGCCCTGGTCGCGAGCCGGATCCAGCCGATCAACGTCTGGGCGACCCGGTGCCGGCCGCGGATCGAGCGGGCGAGCGCCGGGACTTTGCCACCGCCGTCGCCGGTCAGCTCCACGTCGTGGGCGAGCAGCGTCTCGAGCCCTGCGAGGTCACCGTGCTCGGCCGCGGCGAAGAACCGCACGGCGAGCTCGTCACGCTGCTCTCGGGTGCTGGAGAAACGCGGCCGGCGCTGCTGGACGTGCCGCCTCGCGCGGGTGGCGAGCTGCCGCACGTTGTCCTCGGACTTCCCGACGATCCCGGCGATCTCCGGGTACGCGTAGTCGAACACGTCGTGCAGCAGCAGCACGGCCCGCTGCTCCGGCGAGAGGCTTTCCAGCAGCACCAGCATCGCCACCGAGAGGGAGTCGGCGATCTCGGCGTGCCGGGCCGGGTCGTCGCGGCCGTCGGTGATGATCGGCTCCGGCAGCCACTGGCCCACGTAGCGCTCGCGGCGGGCGCGGGCGGAGCGCAGCTCGTTGATCGCCAGCCGGGTGGTGACCGTGGCGATGAACGCCCGCGGCGAGACGATCCGCTCGCCGTCGTCGAGCACCTGATGGATCCGCAGCAGCGCCTCCTGCACGATGTCCTCGGCTTCCGAGACGCTGCCGAGCATCCGGTAGGCGATCGCGAAGGACACCGGCCTCAGCTCGTCGAGCAGCTCATCGTGGCTCGTCATACCGCGGGACTCCGCACTGCGTCTGCGAAACCGTCACGCCAGCTGGGATGGGCCGGTTGCCACCCGAGGTCGCGCTTGGCCTTGGCGTTGGACGCGCCGCGGATCTCCGTCATCATCACCACGCCGGTCTCCCCCGCGAACAGCCGGCCGACGAACCGTGGAACCCGCGCCGGCTCCTTCGCGCCGAGGGTCAGGGCCAGACCCGGCAGCCACTCGCTGACCAGTGCCGGGTCGTCGTCGACGATGTTGTAGATCCCGCGCCGGCCGTGCTCGATCGCCGCGACCGTCGCATCCGCGGCGTCCTCGACATGGATGAACGACCATACGCCCGCACCGTCCCCGACCAGCGGAAACTTGCGCTGCCGCACCATCTCCGACTGCTGCCCGCCCGGCGCGATCGACGTACCGGGGCCGTAGAACGAGCCGTACCGCAGCACGATCCCCTCCGTCCACCGGGCACCCAGGACAGCCTCCTCGAGATGACGGATCGCCGCCAGGTTCTTCCGGGTCTGTTTGGGCGGCGAGGTGTCGAACGGGTCCTCCTCGGTTTTGACCGCTCCCCCGGTGCGGGCGTAGGCGAGGAAATGGCTCTGCGCGACGAACCGCCGCACCCCGACCGCCTGCCCGGCGGACAGCAGATGATCGGTGCCCTCCGTCCGCAGCCGGTTCGTGGCCGCGAAATCCCTTTCCATATGCCGGGTATCGACCGATCCGATCGCCGTGAGCTGATGCACGATGACGTCCGGCCTTACCCGGCCGACCGCCTCCGCGACCTGCTCCGGATCGAGCGCGTCGGCGACCACTGGGACCGCCCCCAGCTCGCGGAGCAGGTCCCGCCTCGTCTCGCTACGCGTCATCCCGTGCACGTCATATCCGGCCCGGACCAGCCGTGGCACCAACTGCTGCCCGATCGCCCCCGTCGCGCCCGCCACCAACACTCTCATCGTCATCTCCCTGGTCGAGGTTTCTTCCACCCCTTTCGACACGACAGCGGGTTCGGTTGTGACACCACAGAATTGAGGACGCCGATCCTCCGGTGCAGCTTCCACATTCCTTCCATGGGAAATGTCGAGGTGATGGTGGACGGCTACCGCATCGAACCGCTCGGACCGGGGACGTGGGATGCGTACGCGGGCTTGGCCGAGCGGCACAACGGCGTCTGCGGTGGGTGCTGGTGTACCTGGTTCCACCTTTATCCCGACGTCGCCGTCCGCGGCGCCCTCGAACTGATCTCGGCGGCGGGCGGTGGACTGGTCGAGTCGTACCCGCACGACCTCCCGCCGGACAAGAAGACGTCGTCGTCATTTCTCCACAACTCCACCCGGACCGTGTACGAGCAACTCGGTTTCGAGTACCAGCGGCCGAAGGGCAAGAGCAACTGCGTGACCACGAAGGTGATCCCGCCGCGCTGAGGAGCGCTCAGCTGGTGATGTCCTTGGTGGTGAAGTTGGCCCAGGTGGCCGCGAGTAGCACCCCGACGTACACCGCCTGCAGCCCGATCCCGCGCAGGATGTCGCGCCAGAGGATCGGGTCGCGGAAGAAGTCGACGAACGAGAGCCAGTACCGGGTCGGCAGGTACGGCGCGATCGGGGACGCGGCGTCCAGGGTGAGCAGCAGCGATGACGCGATCAACACTGCGAGCGCCCCCAGCGTCGCGCCGAGCGGCGAATCGGTGAAGGTGGAGAAGAACAACGCGAACGCGGCCACCCCGCACATCGACACCGTGACGTAGCCGATGGCCAGGATGGTCCGGACGGTCAGCTGCTGCGCGGTGAGCGTCGTCCCGGACACCGAGGTGCCGGCGAGCGGCTGGGTCTCGAACAACGTCACGCCCAGCAGGTAGCCGATCGCGGCGACGATCAGCACGGTGACGAACGCGAACGCGAGCACCGAGATGAGCTTGGCGACAAGCAGTCTCGTCCTACCGGCGGGCCGGGCGAGGAGGTAACGCAGGGTGCCGGCCTGCGCCTCGCCGGCGATGGAATCACCCGCGATGACGGCGATCGCGATGGGCAGGAACAGCGGCAGCACGATGGCCAGAGCGGCGAGCGGAAACAGCGCGCCGTTGGTGAGGACGGCCGAGAGGAACGCCGGTCCGCGACCGGGCCGGGGCGCCAGGTTCGTGACGGCCAGCAGCACCGCGACGATGATCGGCAGCGCGTTGAGCAGGCCGATCGTCACCCAGGTCCGCCGACGGCGGAACAGCTTGCGCAGCTCGACGGCGATCACGAGGCTTCCCCTGTTGTGGCGGGATCTGCCCGTTTGGTGCTCGCAGCGTCCACCCGGTCGGTGCTCGCGCCGGCCGCGGCCAGCACGACGGCCTCCAGCGTCGGGCGTTCCAGCGCCAGCCCGGTGACCGGGACACCTGCCCCGACCAGCTGTGCGTTGATCTCGGCAGGGTCGTCGCCCCGGACGATCACCCGCTGCCCGTCGATGGAGCTCACCCGGCCGTTCATCGTCGCCTGCACCCTCGCGGGGTCCGGGGAGATGACGACGGTGCTCCCGGTCGGGGCGGTGAGGACGGCCAGCTGCTCCTGCAGCACCAGCCGGCCACGGTCCAGCACGCCGACCCGGGTGGCCATCTGCTCGACCTCGGCCAGCAGGTGACTGGACAGGAAAACCGTTGTGCCCCTGCGATTCAGCGCGAGCAGCAGCTCACGGACCTCGGCGATGCCCTGCGGGTCCAGGCCGTTCGTCGGTTCGTCCAGGATGAGCAGTTCGGGGCTGCGGAGCAGCGCACCGGCCAACCCGAGTCGCTGCCGCATCCCCAGTGAGTAGGCCTTCACCGGACGACGACCGACGCCGGACAGGCCGACCTGGTCCAGGACCTCGTCGATCCGCCTGCGGCGGGTCCGCCGTCCACCGCCCGGCCCGGACGCGTCCAGCAGCGCCATGTTTTCCCGCCCCGACAGGTGCCCGTACGCGGCGGGGCCCTCGATCAGCGCACCGACCCGCGGCAGCACCTGCCGTCCGGCGCGCGGCATCCGCTCACCGAGCACTTCGACCTCGCCGGTGGTCGCGAGCACGAGCCCGAGCAGCATCCGCACCGTTGTTGTCTTGCCGGAGCCGTTCGCGCCGAGGAAGCCGTAGACGTCGCCGGCCCGGACGTCGAGGTCGATGCCGTCGACGGCGCGCACCCGCCCGTAGCTCTTGGTGAGCCCGCGGGTGGCGATCACCGTCGTCATGTGCTGCCTTCCAATTCGGCCGCCGCCTGGGCCAGCGCGTCGAGGGTGACGGTGCCGGTGATGACCGACTGCGTGCGACCGCTCGCCGCCACCAGCAGGATGCCCAGCGGGCCGGCGGTCAACCGGGTGCCGAGGTCGTCGGTGACGGCGTTCGGGTCCTGCGCGGCGGCGCGGCGGAGATCGGCCGCGACGCCGTACGGCAACGGGACGACGGCGAGGAAGGTGACGCCGCGGCCGTAGATCCCGACGGCCGGCGGCGCTCCCTCGAGCGTCCGTCGCGGGAGACCCGCCAAGGTGTCCGGGAGAGGGACCGGCGACAGTTGGCTGCCGGCGTTCTGCAGCACGCCCAGAGTGTCGCCGATCTCCACGTCGGCGCTGGGGGGCGGGTCGAACGTGGTCAGGCTGTCGCCGGCCGGCGGGGTGAGGTCCAGGTCGACGAACCGGGTGTCGAGCGCCGGGTTCTCCGCACCCTTTCCGTAGACCTGCACCCGGATTGGCAGCCCGGTTTCGGCGTCGACGTAGATCTGGACCCGGTCCACCGACGAGGCCGCGGCCGCCGGTGTGAGCTGGAGTCCGAGGGCGTCCCGGCCGGCGATGCGGTCCGCGCCGATCCTCGACAACTCATCGGGCTCGGCCTCGGACAGCAGTCGGCGCGCGAGGGTGTTCGGCAGCAGGTCCGGTGGCGTCGGCAGGGCGAGCGGCGCGTCCTCGGTCCGGGTGGCGCGGTCGGCCTCGTACTCCCACGTCCAACTCCCGGCGGCGTCCCGGTAGAACCCGGTTTCTCCGCCGGCCGTCACCACGTCGACGCGGTTGTCCGCCGGGCCGCGCCACCAGACCCGCATCTCGGTCCGGTCGCTGAACAGGTCCGCCAGTGAGCTGAGCTGATCGGCGACCGGTAATGCGAGACCGCCGGACGATTCGGCGAATCCGGAGAATGGGACGTCGACGCTGTCCAGTGCGGCCGTGCGCAACTCGGCGGCGGACCGGTTCTCGTCCGCCGCCGGCCACGCCCCGACCAGAGCCGGCAGCGCGGCGAGGACCGCAACCAACGTGGCCACGAGGGCCCAGCGCCGTGCGGCACCGTTCCCTCGTGCCATGCGAACCACGGTACGTACAGCCCTGTCCGGCGCGGCTCGCCTCCGTTGCCTTTGGCGGCAAGGATGTGACGACAAGTGTTGCGGCTCAGTCGGTGTCGCTCTTCCCGGAGTGCTGCTCGTCGTACAACCGCTGCTCCTGCTCACGGGTGGCCATGCCGCCGTGTCCGCCTTGCTCGGTTTGTCCGGGCCGGATGTTGGGTGGGTCGTCGACGGTGATCTCGGGCTCGTCCTCGGGCTTCGTCATGGCCGCAGTCTGCCCCACCCGCCGCGTCGGGCCGCCGGATCGGGCGTGCCGTCGCGGTGCCGCAGAATGGTCCGGTGATCTCGACGGACCTGCGCCAGGTCGACTACCACGACACCGACGCCCAGCTGCTGATCGACGAGGTACAGCAGGAATACGTCGTGCGCTACGGCGGCCCCGACGGCACCCCGGTTGACCGGGACGAGTTCAGCCCACCGAATGGGCACTTCATCATTCTGTATGAGGCGGACCGGCCGGTCGCGATTGGCGGCTGGCGGTTCAGCGAGGACACCCGAGTGGCCCTGGGCTACCCGGAGCGGGTGGTGGAGCTGAAGCGGATGTACGTGGTCCCGGCCAGCCGCGGCCGCGGGCACGCCCGGACCGTCCTGGCTCATCTGGAGCAGACGGCCGCCGCTGCCGGAGCCGGTTGGATGGTGCTGGAGACCGGCGGCGCCCAGCCCGAGGCCGTCGCGCTGTACCGGTCCTGCGGCTACTCCGACGTTCCGGCGTTCGGCCACTACGCCGACAGCCCGCACTCGATCCACCTGGGCAAGCGGCTGACTCTCACCGGCTGACGCGTCGGGTCTATGGGGTCCACGGGGATCCGGCCAACCGCCGCGCGGCCCTCACTCCGCAAACCAACGCCTCACGCCTGCTGCAGCAGGAGCAACGGATAGGCAGCACGAGTGAGGGCGGAGTGCGGCTTGCTCAGTTCGCGGAAAGGCCGCCCCCGCGAACGGAGACGGCCCCAGCGCAGCCCCGCAGGACTCAGTCGCGCTCGCCCAGCGTCAGCTCGACCCCGCCGGACATCGCGGCGGCGGCGTTGTAGATGAAGGCGGCGATCGTTGCCAGCAGCGTGAACAGCACGATGTTGATCGCGCCGACCACGGCCGTCACGCCGAACACCCTTGTCGCGGTGATCAGATCGGTCTGACCGGCCGACGCCTGATCCGGAGACGACGTCAGCGTCGAGAACGTCTCGTTGATCTTCGTCCAGACGTCCATCGAACCGAGCGTCAGGTACAGGATCCCTACGGCGATCATCCAGACGAAGAACATCACGATCGAGACGATCAGGCTGATCTTCAGCACCGTCCACGGGTCGACCCGCTTCAACTGCAGCGACGCCAACCGCGGCGGCCGTCGGGTCGCCTTCGCACGCCGGGCGTTCTCGGACCCCGGCCGGGGCGGAGGCACCGCGGGCGCCCCGGGGCGGGGAGCCGGCGGGCCGACATGCTGCGGCGCGGCCAACGAGGCGTTGCCGTCACCGCTGCCGCGGGGCGAGTCGGCCGGCGATGCGGTGGACGAGCCCGGACCTGACGTCGCCGTCACGAGGAGCTACCGCCGTCGGGGCCGGCACCGTCGGGAGAGCCGTCAGCGGACCCGCTGGGTGAGCCATTGGCTGAGCCGTTGGAGGACCCACCATTGGAACCCGGCGTCCCGGGCCCGGCCGGACCGGGTCCAACAGGACCGGCCGTTCCGAGCACCGCGTCCTCGACCTGCTCGGCCGCGGCGTTCCGTGCGATCGCCACCAGGCTGTCGCCGTCGGACAGGTTCATCAGCCGAACTCCCATGGTCTGGCGCTTGGCCTTGCGGACCTCCTTGGCCAGGGTCCGGATGACCCCGCCACTGGAGGTGATGGCGTACACCTCTGTGTCCAGATCGACCATCAGTGCGCCCACGAGTTTGCCACGCTTGCGGTCGTACTGGAGCGTCAGCACTCCCTTACCGCCGCGACCCTGCACCGGGTACTCGGCGATGTCGGTCCGCTTGGCGTAGCCGCGCTCGGTGGCGACCAGCACCTGGGCACCCTCCTGAACGACGTCCATCGACAGCAGTTCGTCGCCGGAGTTGAACCGCATACCGAGCACACCGGACGTCGCCCGGCCCATCGGCCGTAGCGCCTCGTCGGAGGCATGGAAGCGGATCGACTGGCCCTCCGCGGAGATGAGGAGCAGATCCTCCGTCGAGCCGCAGAGCACGGCGCCGACCAGTTCGTCGTCATCGCGCAGGTTGATCGCCACGATCCCGCCGGAGCGGTTGGAGTCGAACGAGGTGAGCTCGCTCTTCTTGACCAGCCCGCCCTTGGTGGCCAGCACCAGGTACGGCGCGACGCTGTAGTCGCGGATCTGGATGACCTGGGCGATCTTCTCGTCCGGCTGGAACGCCAGCAGGTTGGCGACGTGCTGACCCCGGGCGGTGCGGTTCGCCTCGGGCAGCTCGTACGCCTTTGCCCGGTAGACCCGGCCCTTGTTCGTGAAGAACAGGATCCAGTCGTGCGTGGAGCAGACGAAGAAGTGCGCGACGATGTCGTCGGCCTTCAGTGCAGCCCCCATCACGCCCTTGCCGCCGCGCCGCTGCGCCCGGTAGAGGTCGGTCTTGGTGCGCTTCGCGTAACCGGTCCGGGTGATGGTGACCACCACGTCCTCGACCGCGATCAGGTCTTCCATCGAGACGTCGCCGTCGTAGGGCACCAGCCGGGTCCGCCGGTCGTCGCCGTGCTTGTCGACGGCCTCGGTCAGCTCGTCCCTGATGATCTTCCGCTGGCGCTCGGGCTTGTCCAGGATGTCGCGGAGGTCCGCGATCTCCCGCTCGATCGCGGCCAACTCGTCGATGATCTTCTGCCGCTCGAGGGCGGCGAGCCGGCGGAGCTGCATGTCCAGGATCGCGGTCGCCTGGATCTCGTCGACGTCGAGCAGGCTCATCAGGCCGGCCTTGGATTCCTCGGCCGACGGTGAGCTGCGGATGAGGGCGATGACCTCGTCCAGCATGTCCAGTGCCTTGACCAGGCCGCGCAGGATGTGGGCCCGCTTCTCCGCCTGATCCAGCAGGTACTGGGTGCGCCGGACGATGACCTCGATCTGGTGCGCGACGTAATAGCTGATCATCTGGTCCAGCCGCAGGGTGCGCGGCACCCCGTCGACGATGGACAGCATGTTGGCGCCGAACGAGGTCTGCAGCGAGGTGTGCTTGAACAGGTTCGCCAGCACCACCTTGGCGACCGCGTCACGCTTGACCGTGATGACGATCCGCATGCCGATCCGGTCTGATGACTCGTCGGCGATGTCGGCGACGCCGCTGATCCGGCCGTCCTTGTGCAGCTGGGCGATGGCCTCGACAAGGTTGTCGGGGTTCACCTGGTACGGCAGCTCGGTGACGACCAGGATGGTGCGGCCCTTGGCGTCCTCCTCGATGTCCACGACGGCGCGCATCCGGATCGAACCGCGGCCGGTCCGGTAGGCGTCGCGGATGCCGTCGGTGCCGACGATCAGCGCACCGGTCGGGAAGTCGGGTCCCTTGACCCGCTCCATCGCCGCGTCCAGGAGCTCCTCGGCGGAGGCCTCCGGGTTCTCCAGCGACCAGACCACGGCCGCGGCGACCTCGCGCAGGTTGTGCGGCGGGATGTTGGTTGCCATCCCGACGGCGATGCCGGACGAGCCGTTGACCAGCAGGTTCGGGATCCGGGCCGGGAGGACCGTCGGCTCGGTGGTCTTGTTGTCGTAGTTCGGGATCATGTCGACCGTGTTCTGGTCGATCCCGGACAGCATCAACATGGCCAGCGGCGTCAGCCGGCACTCGGTGTACCGCATGGCCGCTGGCGGGTCGTTGCCCATCGAGCCGAAGTTACCCTGGCCGTCGATCATCGGGTACCGCAGCGACCACGGCTGTGCCATCCGGACCACGGTGTCGTAGATCGACGAGTCGCCGTGCGGGTGGTAGTTACCCATCACGTCGCCGACGACCCGGGACGACTTGACGGTGCTGCGGTCGGGACGGAACCCGGAGTCGTACATGCCGTACAACACCCTGCGGTGCACCGGCTTCAGGCCGTCACGGACATCCGGCAACGCCCGGCTCACGATGACACTCATTGCGTAGTCGATGAACGACCGCTGCATTTCGTGCTGAATGTCGACCGGCTCGGTGCGATCGTGTTCCGGTGTGGTGGGACCTGTCACGCCAGAGTCCTTCCCTGTCAGTTCCGTCCTTTGGACGGTTGTGTTTTCTTCTCGGACCCAGGTCCGCGGTTCTCAGTGGCTCAGAGATATCCACATGTGGATGATTACTGTGTATAGATCGCCATTACGCCGAACGGTGCCCCGGTTGTTCCGGAGAATGTGACTCAGGTCGCATTCGTCACTCCCTGAAGCTCTTGTGCCATGGTCGGCGTTCCCTTTCCAGTGACCGCCGTGGGCCGCCGCTTCCGCCGTACCGGGCACGACTGCCTGGTCACGGTGGTCCTCCGGAGTCAGAAATCGAGGAATCGCACGTCCTTGGCGTTGCGGGTGATGAACGCCCGACGGGCCTCCACGTCCTCGCCCATCAACACCGAGAACAGGTCGTCGGCCTGCGCGGCGTCCTCGAGGGTGACCTGCAGCAGCAGCCGGTGCGCCGGGTCCATCGTCGTTTCCCACAGTTCCTTGGCATTCATCTCGCCGAGGCCCTTGTAGCGCTGGACACCCTCGTCCTTGACCAGCCGCCGACCCGCTTCCTCTCCGGCCGCGATCAATCCCTGGAGTTCGCGATCGGAATACGCGAATTCCTGCGCACCCTTCGTCCACTTCAGCTTGTACAGCGGCGGCTGCGCCAGATAGACGTGGCCGGCCTCGATCAACGGGCGCATGAATCGGAACAGCAGCGTCAGCAGCAGGGTGCGGATGTGCTGCCCGTCGACGTCGGCATCGGCCATCAGCACGATCTTGTGGTACCGCAGCTTGGTCAGGTCGAACTCATCGTGGATGCCGGTGCCCAACGCCGTGATCAGCGACTGGACCTCGGTGTTGCGCAGCACCCGGTCGATGCGGGCCTTCTCGACGTTGATGATCTTGCCGCGGATCGGCAGGATCGCCTGGAACATCGAGTCCCGGCCGGACTTCGCGCTACCGCCGGCCGAGTCGCCCTCGACGATGTACAGCTCGGACTTCGCCGGATCGGTGGACCGGCAGTCCGCCAGCTTGCCGGGCAGCCCGCCAATCTCCAGAGCCCCCTTGCGGCGCACCAGATCTCTCGCCTTGCGGGCGGCGGCGCGGGCCTGCGATGACGACACCGCCTTGCTGATGATGGTCTTCGCCTCGGCCGGGTTCCGCTCGAACCAGTCGGCGATCCAGTCGTTACACGCCTTCTGGACGAAGGACTTGGCCTCGGTGTTGCCGAGCTTGCCCTTGGTCTGGCCCTCGAACTGCGGCTCGCGCAAACGGATGGAGATGATCGCCGCGAGACCCTCCCGGACGTCCTCGCCGGACAGCGACGCGTCGTTCTCCTTGAGGAGCTTCTTCTCCTTCGCATACTTGTTCACCACCGACGTCAGCGACGCCCGGAATCCCTCTTCGTGGGTCCCGCCCTCGTGGGTGTTGATGGTGTTCGCGAAGGAATGCACGGACTCGTTGTAGGAGGAGTTCCACTGCATCGCGATCTCCACCTCCATCGTGTCGCCCTTGGCCTCGAAGCCGACGATCGACGGGTGAATCGGATCCTTGGTGGCGTTCAGGTGCTTGATGTAATCCACCAGGCCGCCCGGGTAATGGAAGGTCCGCTCGAGCGGCTTCCACGCCTTCTCGGGCTTCTCGCCGACCACCGGATCCGCCGCGGCGCCACTCTCGGCGAACTCGACGAGTTCACCGGCCCGCCGCTCGTCGCGCAGATTGATGGTCAGTCCCTTGTTCAGGAACGCCATTTCCTGCAGCCGCCGGGAAACGGTCTCGACGTTGTACTCGGTGGTCTCGAAGATGCCGCCGTCCGCCCAGAAGGTGATGGTCGTGCCGGTCTTCTTGCTCGGGCCCATGTCGTGCAGCGGGCTCGGCTTGGCGAAGTTGTAGGTCTGCTCGTAGGCCTGGCCGTCGCGGTGGATCTCCACGTCGAGCCGGCTGGACAACGCGTTCACCACGGAAATGCCGACGCCGTGCAACCCGCCGGAGACGGCGTAGGAATCGGAGTCGAACTTGCCGCCCGCGTGCAGGATCGTCATGACGACCTCGACGGTGGGCCGCTTCTCCTTCGGGTGCATCTCGGTGGGGATGCCGCGGCCGTTGTCCTCGACGGTCACTCCGCCGTCCGCCCGCAACGTCACGCTCACCGTGTCGGCGTACCCGGCCATCGCCTCGTCGACGGAGTTGTCCACGACCTCCCACACCAGGTGGTGGAGGCCGCGCTCACCCGTCGAGCCGATGTACATGCTGGGACGCTTGCGGACGGCATCGAGGCCCTCCAGCACGGTGATCGAGGACGCGCCGTACTCGTTCTTCTTTGCAGTCACGGATCTACTCGTCGCTCCTGTACTCGCTATACGGCCCGGACGCCGGACGCGGACCGTCGAATGCCGGCACCGGAGATCCGGGGGCATGCGTCGATCGGCCCGCTAAGCGATCGGGGGACACGTCTGCAGCAGGCCGGCAGAATGACGCCGGTCGTACCCATCAGCGGACCGATCCCGGATGGCGGTTGCCTGATCCGTTCGATCCGCCAGCGGAGCCCTCAGGGCCTATTGCGGACGTAACCTTCCCGAGTCTACCGGTACGCGCCCGCGAGGGAGGCCAAATACGGGCCCTGTGGATGCCGTGGCGCGATCGGCGGTCCGACCCGATAGTGATGGGCCGTGACGACGGGTCCGGGTGGCGCATTCCGGCCCTGGCAACGACGCCATCCGCCGGTTGCTTTCTTGTCTCGGCGCGACGGCTCGGGGAGCCTTCTGGCGCGCCGTTGCTCGCGGTACCGACGCCCTGCTCATGCTGCGAGGTGAGTAGGGCGTTGGCCCTTCGAGTGCCGTACGGGGACGAGAGCAATCGCTGACCCGTGCGGCAGCGCGTCCGGTGGCCTGACCGACGGCCGTGACCGACGGCCCTGACCAGTGGAAGGCGCACGCGGGTGAATCCCGCCACGTTTCCGGAGCGCCTCAGTCTGATGACGGCCACCTGCGGGTACACACGGGGTGCCGAGTCCGGCCCGTTCCCGCATGTCCCGCCGTCCTCGGGGTGGCCCGCCCGGCTCTGACCGCATCGATGAGAACTCCATCGGTGGAAAGGATGTCGCTCCCATGACGAGCATCGAACGCACTGCAGCCGTCTCTATGGGGGCCGCAGCGCTCGGGTCCAGCACGCACCGTCATGCGGTGAGCGACGCCGCCATCCGGCATGCCGTGCTGCGTGACGTCGACCGGCTGACGCAGGTGCTCGGCGAACCGGTCAACGACGTCCGGCGGACGGCGCTGGCGGGTCACATCGGGTTCCTGCTCGATCAGCTGCAAGCCCACCACCGCCTGCAGGACGAGGTGATCTGGCCGAGGGTCGGAGTCGCGCGCGCCGACCTCGCCGACGTCGCCGACCGGGTCCGGGTGGCGCACGCCGAGCTCGTCGAACCGTCCCGCACGCTCCGCCGGGTAGCGCAGCGGTGGACGTACGCCCCGGCGTCACGGCCCGACGTACTGGACGCCGTGATGGAGTTCGACGCGCGGCTGGACCCGGTGCTGGGCCAGGATGCCGAACTCGTGCCGCTGGCCCGCTCCGCGCTCTCCCCGCGAGAGTGGACGGAGATCGACCGGCATCTGCCGGCCAAGGGCGGCCCCACCCGGCGCGCCCGGCGGATGTTCTGGATGCTGGACCAGCTCGACCAGGAGGCCGCCGATGTGTTGCTGCAGCGGACCCCGCGAGCAGAGATGTGGATCCTGCGGAACGGCTTCAGCGGTGCGTACAACCGGTCGGCCTACCTGATGTGGGTGGGCGGCGGGACCGGTCCCGCGGTCTGACCCTCCGCGGTCTACCCCTCCGCGGTCTACCCCCGGCCTGAACCACGGAGTCCGGTCAGCCGTAGGTGTCCCGCGGCCCCCGGCCCGGGACGTGCCGGTAGCCGAACTTCCAGGACGGGCCGGCCGGTCCGCGAGCCCTGATCCTGACCACCGAACCATGCCCGACCTCGGCGTTGATCTTGCGCAGCAACTGCGGGGCGAGCATCCGGATCTGGGTCGCCCAGGCCGTCGACTCCGCCTGCACCACCAACTCCCGCTCGACCAACGAAACCGGGGCGCAGTGGTCGGCGACCTCCGCGCCGACGATCTTGTCCCACTGCGCGAAGAGGCTGGCCTTCTTCAGGTCGTCGGCCGCACCCGATGACGCCACCCAGGTGCGCAGCGTCGCGGCGAGCGGTTGTGGGTCACGCGAATCCGGACCCGACCCTGACCAGCGACGACGTTTGAGCTTCCCGGCCCCGCCCCGCTGACCGACCGGGGTGCGTCCCGCCGCCTTGCGCCGGGCGGCGGTGCTGGCGCGCGCGCTGGCCAGCGCCTCCCGGGCCAGGTCGGCGCCGCGCGGGGGGCCTGGGGCGGGCTGTTCCCGATCGTCACCGCCGTCCATCGAAACGCCGTCTTTGAAACCGCCGTTCATGGGACCCCCGCCCGTGGAGTCTCCGGCCGTGCCGTCATCGGGACCGCTGTGGCTGCTGCCCATGCCGGTCATTGTTGTTCATCGAACGAGCGCATCAGCCGTTGCCAGCGCCTATCGGCCGACACCCTGCCCAGGCGTGGCGCGAGCCGCGTTGCCAACCGGCGTGATCCCACCGCAGAATCAACGGCATCGAGGGGATCGGGGTTGCATGGGCATCGTTGTCGGATTCATTCCGTGGATCATTTACTGGATTCTGGTCGGCAACATCCCTTTCACCACCGCCGTCACCGTGGCATTCGGGGTCACGCTGCTGATCCAGTTGTCGCTCCGGCTGCGTCACCGGCCGCAACGAACCCTGGACATCGGCAACCTCGCCGTCTTCGCCGTGCTCATGCTGGCGGCCTACCTGGTCCCGGACGCGGTCCTCGAACGCTGGCTGCAACCGCTGAGCAGCCTCGGGCTGTTGCTGATCGCCCTGGGCGGGATCCTGGTCGGCCGGCCCTTCGTGCGGGAGTACGCCGCTGATTCGGTGGACGAGGCGACGGCGAAGACGCAGGGCTTCCGGACGATCACCCTGGGCATGACGTGGATGTGGGTCGGCGCTTTCGCGGTGATGTTCGTGTCGTCGATGATCCCGCCGATCGTCGACGGTGACGCCACCATCCTGGACATGGACGACCCGCTGTCCATCGTCTGCTACTGGGTGATCCCGTTCACCGCACTGGGCATCGCCGGCGCGATCTCCGCCGCGTTCCCGCCCTGGTTCGACAAGCAGTCTGCGATCGTCGACCGCCGCACGGCGGCCGCAACCGCCACCATCGCGCACCAACCGGTGCCGCCCGCCGACATCGGCGGGCTCACCATCAACGCCCCGGCGGACAGCCGGCTGGACGAACCGTTCGGGGTGTCCGTCGTCGGTGGCCGCGCCGGGTCCAGGGTGGAAGTCAGTACCACCGGTATCGACCTCTACGGCCGGCGCTGGCGGTCCAGGGCCGAGTTCACCGTGCCCAACACCGGCGTCCTCGATCTGGCAACGGCGGAGCCGGAGAGCGTCGACGGGCAGGATCCGGACTGGTCCACCGCGGACGGCAACGCTCCGCTCTGGGCGATGCGCTTCGACGCCGACGAGACCCCGGAGATGTTCGTCCCGCCGGCCGAACCGTGGCAGCTGACGGTGCAAGCGAGCGGTGTCGGCGCGGTCAACTCCACCGACAGCGGTACCTCCGGCCGTCCGGTCGCGGGGCGGCGGACAGTGCTCCGGCGGACCGGTGCGGCGGGCCTGCGCTACGAACCGGTGTCGATCGGTGGACTGCCCGGGCTGCTGCTGCTCCCCGCCGGCCGCCCGCCGGACGCGGGGTGGCCCGCCGTTGCCTGCTTCGGCGGTTCCGAGGGTGGCTTCGAATCGCAACTGTCGAACGCGGCCGTCCTCGCGTCGAACGGATTCGCCGCCCTGGCGCAGTCCTGGATCAGCGAGCCGGACGCCGGCGAATCGGTCTGCCGGGTGCCGCTGGAGCGCTTCGCCGCCGCGCTGACCCTGGTGCGCCAGCATGACGACGTCGACGCCACCCGGCTCTCGGCGATGGCGATCTCGCGGGGCGCCGAGGGCCTGCTCGCCGCGGTGAGCACCGGACTCTGCCCCGACCTCCGTGGCCTGGTGCTGGTCAGCCCGAGCAGCGTGTCCTGGCAGGCCCTCGGCGCGTCCGGCGAGGTACCGGACACCGCGTCGTGGCTCACTGGTGGGAACCCGCTGCCCTGGGTGCCGCTGGCGAGCGGCGTGCTGATGCGGCAGATCATCCGCAACGCGTGGACCGTCGGCCGGGACATCACCCAGCAGCGACCCACGCTGCTCCGACTCCGGCCCGCCTACGAGGCGTCGCTGGTCGCGGCCAGGCTGCTCGACAAGTACGACCGCCCCACCGCCGCCGAACCCGCCGAGCACCCGGCCCTGCTGAACGCGGCAGCCGTGCGCTGCCCCGTGATGATGCTCGCCGGGAATGACGACCAACTGTGGCCGTCCGTCCAGATGGCCAGGATGCTGTCCGCCCAGCGCGCGGCCGCCGGTCTGGACGCGGGCGACGACTGTCGGGTCTATGACGGGGCCGGCCATCTGATCAGGCTGGGCCTACTGCCGACCGATGCTCCGTGGACGAACGGCATCGCGTTCGGTGGCTCCCGCGAGGGGCTGGCCAAGGCACAGGCCGACGCGACGGCGGGGGTGCTGCGCTTCCTCAGCCGGGTGTGATGCCGTCGGGGGTGACGGTGTCGGGTGTAACGGTGTCGGGTGTGCCGGTGTCGGGCCGGATGCCGTCGGGGGTGATGCCGTCCGGGGTGACAAGCAGTCGCTCCCCGCCCAATGCGGCCGGCACATCGGCCTGCACGGCGGCGGTGATCAGCACCTGGTCCGCGTCCGCCACCAGAGCGGCCAACCGCTCCCGCCGGGTGACGTCCAACTCGGCGAACACGTCGTCGAGCACCAGCACCGGGTCGACGCCGTCAGAGCGCAGCAGTGCGAACGCGCCGAGCCGCAGGGAGAGCGCGAACGACCACGACTCACCGTGCGAGGCATAGCCTTTCGCGGGTCCGCCGGCGAGCAGCATTTCCAGCTCGTCGCGGTGCGGGCCGATCAGCGAGATCCCGCGGTCCAGCTCGCTGCTCCGTACCCGACCCAGTTCGGCCAGCATCGCAGCGTGCAGCACCTCGATCCCCGGGACGCCCGGGTCGTCGGGAGTGAGCGGGATGCTCGACCGGTAGACGACGTCGACGAGCTGGTCGCTGCCGGCAACGTCGGCGTAGGCGGCCTGCACGTGCGGGCGAAGTTCCGCCACCAGCCCCAGCCGTGCGTGCACCAGTTGAGCGCCGACCTCCGCCAGGTGTTCGTCCCAGACGTCGAGGGTTGCGAGGTTCCCGCCCGACCGCCGCGCCGCACCGGCCGTCTTGAGCAGGGCGTTGCGTTGTTTCAGGACGCGGTCGTAGTCGGCTCGGACCCCGGCCAACCGGGGTGCCCGCATGATGAGCACCTCGTCCAGGAACTTGCGCCGCTCGGACGGGTCACCGCGCACCAGGGCCAGATCCTCCGGCGCGAACAGCACCGTCCGCAGCACCCCGAGGATGTCCCGTGCCCTGGTCAGCGGCGACCGGTTGATCCTGGCGCGGTTGGCCCGGCCGGTGGTGATCTCCACCTCGAGCAACAGCTCCCGGTCGTCGGACACCACCGCGGCCCGGACCACCGCCCGCTCGGCGCCGCGGCGGATCAGCGGCGCGTCGGAGGCGACCCGGTGCGAGGACAGCGTGGCCAGGTAGCCGAGCGCCTCGACGAGGTTGGTCTTGCCGGTGCCGTTGCGGCCGATGAGCACATTCACCCCGGGGTGCAGTGGCACCTCCGCCGCCGCCCAGGACCGGTAGTCGCTGAGCGACAGGTGACGCGCGAACACCCGGACCGCTACCCCTCGTTGTTGTTGATCATGGCGAAACTCGCACCAATCGGCCGCGACACGCCGGGTTGACCGCGAGTTCCGCCATGATCAACTTCCGTCCAGGCAGGCGCTCGCCCGGAACCTCAGCTCACCGGGATGGTGCCCGTGGTGCCTTCCTTTCCGACAGCGTGCCCGCCGAACTGGTTGCGCAGGGCGGCGACGACCTTCATCGCCGGCGACTCGTCCTGCCGGGACGCGAACCGGGCGAAGAGCGCCGAGGTGATCACCGGCATCGGGACCGCGTTCTCGATAGCCGCCTCGATCGTCCACCGGCCCTCGCCGGAGTCCTGAGCGTAGGCACGGATGTCCGCCAGGCCGGGATCGTCCTTCAGTGCCAGGACCAGCAGCTCCAGCAGCCAGGACCGGATGACGGTGCCCTCCTGCCAGGAGGCCATCACGGCGTCCGGGTCCGGCACCATGTCGACGGCTTGGAGCAGCTCATAGCCCTCGCCGTAGGCCTGCATGATCCCGTACTCGATGCCGTTGTGAACCATCTTCGTGAAGTGCCCGGCACCGGTCGGACCGGCGTGCACGAAACCGCCGTTCGGCGGCTTGAGGCTGTCGAAGATGGGTTGCGCCACGGCGACGGTCTCGGCGTCGCCGCCGACCATCAGGGCGTAGCCCTCGGTCAGGCCCCAGACACCGCCGGAGACGCCGACATCGAGGTAGCGGATGCCCTTCGGTGTGAGCGAGATGGCGTGCTTCTGGTCGTCGGTGTACCGGGAGTTGCCGCCGTCGATGATGATGTCGTCGGCCTCGAGCACCTCCGCGAGCGACACGATCGTCGCCCTGGTCGGCTCGCCGGAGGGCACCATCACCCAGACGACCCGCGGGGCGGACAGCGCCGCAGCCAGGGCCTCGAGGGAATCCACTGTCCGCGGGCTGTCCGGGTTGCGGTCGTACCCGACCACCTCGTGGCCGTCGCGGCGCAGCCGCTCGGCCATGTTGCCGCCCATCTTGCCCAGTCCGATGAGGCCGATCTGCATGCTCTTTCCCCTCACGACGCTGCTCATTGACGCTGCTGGTTGACGCTGCCGAGTTGAGACTGCCGATGTGACGTTGCCGATTGACGTGCTGACCAAGTGAAGATCCGTTGCCTGCCGGTACCCAGCCGGGCGGGTGGCAACCGAATCCCAACACACCGGATCCCTGATCCCCACGGGTGACGCGGCCGAACATGGCGCACGAACAATCGGCAACGGCCGGAAGAACCGTCAGCCGGGCAGTCGGGCGGGCATCACCAGGTAGCGGTACGCGGAGTTGGCGCTGCCGGGTGCGCCGTCCGGGCCGTTGTCCGCGGCCTGATCGCCCGCGGCAGAGCCGGTCCCGCCGTTGCTCTCGCCGTCACCGGTGATCGGCACCAGCAGCGCCGGCCGGGCGGGCGTGGTGAAGGCCAGCCGGACGGAATCCGAGTGGACGACACCGAGGCCGTCGAGCAGGTAGGTCGGGTTGAACGCGATGAGCAGCTCGGCTCCGTCCACCGAGGCGGGCAGGTCCTCTTCGGCGCGTCCCTCGTCGTCGCCCCCCGCGGTCAGCGTCAGCGATCCTTCGCTGACCTGCATCCGCAGGTGGTGGCCGCGATCGGTGACCAGCGCGACCCGCTTGATCGAGTCGCCCAGCTCCGACACCGGGATGTCGACGGTGGTGGTGTGCGAGGACGGCAGGAGCGACCGGTACTTGACGAATTCGACGTCGAGCAGTCGGACCGTCGTGCGGCGGCCGCCGGCCTCCAGACCGAGCAGCCCGTCGCCCAGCGCGATCGTCACCTGGGCGGCGCCGCCGAGGGTCTTGGCCGCATCGGCCAGGGTCCGGGCCGGGACGAGCACCGCGGTGGACATGTCCGGCTGATCGGGGATCCAGTTCAATTCGCGCACCGCGAGCCGGAACCGGTCGGTGGCGGCCAGCGTGAGCGTCTCGCCCTCGATCTCGACCCGGATGCCGGTCAGCATCGGCAGCGTGTCGTCGCGACCGGCGGCGACCGCCGTCTGGGCGACCGCCTCGGAGAACACCGCGGCGTCGACCCGACCGGACGAGGCCGGCATCTGCGGCAGCGGCGGGTAATCCTCGACCGGCATGGTCGGCAGGGTGAACCGCGCGGAGCCGGCGATGATCGACACCCGCGGCCCGTTCACCGTCAGGTCGACCGGCTTGGCCGGCAGTGAGCGGGTGATCTCGGCCAGCAACCGTCCTGACACCAGCACCCGCTCGGCCGCGGGCTCGCCGTCCGGGCCGTCAGGCGCCGAATCGGCCAGCGTCTCGAGGGTGTCCACCGAGACGGTCGCCCTGGTCGACACCTCGTAGTCGAAGCCGGCGACGGTCAGGGTCGAGCCCCTGACCTCGAGCAGGATCCCGCCCAGCACCGGCACCGGCGGCCGCGTCGGAAGGGACTTGGCCACCCAGGCGACGGCATCGGCAAGGTCGTCACGGGCGACACGGAACTTCATCGAGAAGACCTCCACGGTCGCTGCTCTGCACAGATCGGTCGATAACGGGCGTTCGGAGCGCGGCGGCGGGCTGTGACGGAGCACCGGGATCGGTGCTTGTCGTCGGGGGCTTCGCACGGCAGCGGGCGTCCGAGAGTACGACGACAAGGCACGTCACCGACAGTCGGGGTGGTTGACCGGTCGGTTCCCGGTGTTCCTGGTGCGTGTCTTTCAGGGGTCAGGTCCGGCCGATCCGACGGTCTCCGATGCGGGTTCTCCCCAGCGGTACTTAAGAGCAGAGCTCTGGAAGAGATAAAGCAGTAGCAGTAGTAAGCGGTGTGGACAGTGTGGATGGACGTCAATGTCCGCTGGTGAGCGTGCGTGGCGCGCACGTGGACAACCAGGGTGGCTCCTGGGGACGCCTTGGCGAGGGTGTGGATCGATGACGGGATGACAAGTTGTCCCCGTTGGTTACCCCCAGCTGTCCACATGGTTGTGCACAACATGTGCATGGGTAAGGGCCAACGTGATGCAACCGTGATCAAAACGGACAAGTCCGCACCGAAAGAGTCGATTTTCGTCGGTCGTCGGTGTGCACAGCGCACACCATGACCGTTGGTAGGGCCAACCAGGTGTTTCCGTCCGTTGTTAGCATTTTGATCCGGGGATGCTGCCCGACAGGCTGTAAGCCGTTGAGCGAGATCGATTTTCGGGACGCCTCGGTGACCGATTGCGGCGCCGCGGCGACGTGCACGAAGGATGCTCGGGGAGGGCAGTCGATGACGACCAGGGTCACGCATCCACGACTGTCCGGGGCCCGCCCGAACCTCGAGCAGGTCGGTGCCCACGCCGGAGTGTCCCGGGCGACGGTGTCGCGGGTGGTCAACGGATCGACGACGGTGGCCGCTGATCTGCGTGCACGGGTCGAACGGTCCATCGTCGAACTGGGCTACCAACCGAACAGGGCGGCCCGAACCCTGGTCACCCGCAACACCGACACCTTCGCGCTGGTCGCCTCCGAGTCTGATTTCAGGGTGTTCGGGGATCCGTTCTTCAGCGGGATTGTCCGGGGGGTCATGCGCGAGATGGGTGCGGCCGACGTCCAGGTCGTGCTGATGATGGCGCAGTCCGCGAAGGACCTGAACCGGGTCGAGCGGTACGTCCGGTCCGGTGCCGTCGACGGCGTGCTGTTGATCTCCGAGCACTCGTCGGCCGACCCGCTGCCGGCGGCCCTGCTCGCGGCGGGGGTTCCGCTGATCATCGGCGGCCGTCCGATGAACCCGAAGCTGGATGTGCCGTACGTGGACAACGACAACGTCGACGGGGGGCGGCTGGCGGCCCGGCACCTGCTCGCGGCCGGCCGAACCGTGATCGGCATCCTGTCCGGGCCGGAGGACATGTGTGCGGGGGTCGATCGACTGGCGGGTTTCCGGCTCGGTCTCGGCGCAGCCTTCGATCCTGCCCTCGTCGAGTACGCCGACTTCACCCAGGAAGGCGGCGAAGCGGCCGCCGAACGCCTGCTGGCGCGCACCCCGCACCTGGATGGGCTGTTCGCGGCGTCCGACCTGATGGCTCTCGGTGCGTTGCGGGCCCTGCGCCGGGCGGGTCGGCGCGTTCCGGACGACGTCAGCCTGGTCGGATTCGACGACATCGAAGTGGCCCGGTCGGCGGCGCCGCCGCTTACCACCGTCCGGCAATCGACCGTCCTGCAGGGCAGAACGATGGCTCGCATCATGCTGGCCCGGACCCGACCCGGCTTGTCCGACCGGGACGACAGCGACCGGGACAGGGACCGGGACGACAGTGCTGGCCATGACAATGCTGCCGGCCCGACGGGCAGTGACCGGGTGGTCCTGCCCGTCGAACTGGTGGTCCGCGAGTCCGCCTGAGTTCCCTGTCCCGCTCTCAGCTGTCCACAGGGTCAGAGTTCGCCGTACTGCATCGGGTTGGCCCGGGCGGCGGCCATCAGGTACCAGGCGGTGGCTCCGGTGTGCTGCACCCGGAAATAGCCGAACCCGAAACCCGAGTCGATCAGGCTGGATGCGGCGACCACACCCCCGCCATCGGCTAGCTCCGTCCCGCCGACGTGCTGCTGAGTGCCCACCGCAGAACCGAACCCCAAGGATCTCTGTGCGATTCGAACCTGCCGGAGGATGGCGTCGGCACGGAGCCTGTCCCGGCGGCCGCCACGATCGGCCAACGAGGTGGCCAGTTGAGCGGTGCCCTCCAACCAGACACCCCGCTGATTGACCTGGATGCCGTTGTAGCTGGCGGTGGACGTCTTGCTGGCCGAACTGAAGGTCACCCCCGAGATGGTCACGCCCGGCGGCACCTGGGAATTGGCGGCCGTCGCGTCGTCGGTGACGGCCAATGCGGAGCCGGCCCACTCCAGGGCCCGCGAGTAGCGCCGGTCGCGCAGCGCGAGCCAACTCCAGGTCTGCGGGTCCAGCGGCAGCGGTGTCGGATTGATCGTGTCGCCGTCGTTCGAGCCGGTGAAGAAGTAGCCGCCCTGCGCCGACCACATGCGGTCCACGAAGCCCCGGGCCCTTGTCGCGGCGGCCCGCCAGCGGGCATCGCCGGTGGCCTGCCGGAGCTGGCCGAAGAACGAGACGCAATCGATGTTGTGCTCGGTGGAGACGTTCGGGATCGAGACGTTGCTCCCGTTGACACCGAAGTTGAATCCGCCGAGCGACCCCGGTGACGTCGCGTTGGTGACGATCCACTCGCCGATCCGGACGGCTGCATCGAGGTACTTGCGACGCCGGGTTCGACGGTACAACTGGACGAGGGCGATGCCCGGCCAGGCCATGTCGCCGACGGCGGTGCCGAGGAAACCGAATTGAAAGCCGATGTTCGCGTTGCCATCGGGCAGCACGAATCCGTAGGGCTGCGGGATTCCGTCGTAGAACACGTACGGACCGACGTTGTAGCCCTGACGCAGCCGCCCGTCGTCGTAGCCCGGGTCGTTCTCCTGCGCGTAGACGATCCCGTCGCCCATCGTGCGGGCGAGATCGAGGCTTCGCCGCCCACCTGTCAGCGCCGCGCATACCGAGAGCGCGACGTCATAGATGAACGCCGTAGAGAACAATCCGAGCTCGTCGGCGTAGCTCTGCGGGAGCCGCGGGCCGGGGTTGACCGCCGGATAGGCGTCGGTCATGGTCCGGAGGAACGCCATGGCGCGGTCCGTCGAACCACTGCCGTGACGGGCGCCACCGGTCCGAGCAGCCGTGGGGGCGCTCGTGGTGGCAGCGGCTGCGGCGGGGGTGGCCACCAGTCCGCTGCCCAGCACGGCGGCACCGGACACCCCGGCCAGGAACAGCCGCCTCGAGAGCCCGCCGGAATCGCCGGCCGGGAGTTGGTCGTGGTGCGACAGGGAGGTCGCCGTTGCGCGGTCGTCCATCAAGACTCCAGTGGCTTGGGGTGGGAGAGCGCTCTCTGACAAGGGAGCGTGCCAGCCGGCCGGTGGTTGGTCAAGGGTGCGCGGGAAGGACTACCGCTCAGTGCCGGACCCGCTGCCGGACCCGCGCCGTCAGCTCCTGGACGTGGTCATAGGTCTGCCGGCGCTGGGCCAGTTCGGTGCGGATCTTCTTGGCCGCGTGCATGACGGTGGTGTGGTCGCGGCCGCCGAAGGTCTGACCGATCTTGGGCAGCGTGAGGTCCGTCATCTCCCGGCACAGGTACATGGCGATCTGCCGGGCGGAAGCGATCTGCTTGGTCTTCACCGGTCCGCACAGTTCGTCCAGCGTCACCCCGAAGTACTCGGCGGTGACGGCCATGATCGTCGCGGCATCGATGTCGTTGGCGACCGGATCGCGGATCAGGTCGCGCAGCACGATCTGGGCCAGCGCGAGGTCGACCGTCTGGTTGTTCAGCGACGCGAACGCCGTCACCCGAATCAGCGCGCCCTCCAACTCCCGGATGTTGCGCTCGATCCGGCTGGCGATGAACTCCAGCACGTCGTCGGGCGCATTCATCCGGTCCAGCGCCGCCTTCTTGCGCAGGATGGCGATCCGCGTCTCGAGCTCCGGCGGCTGGATGTCGGTCGTCAGGCCCCACTCGAACCGGGTCCGCATCCGGTCCTCGAGGGTCTCGAGCCGTTTCGGCGGCCGGTCCGAGGAGATGACGATCTGCTTGTTGGCGTTGTACAGCGTGTTGAAGGTGTGGAAGAACTCCTCCTGGGTGCCTTCCTTGCCCTCCAGGAACTGGATGTCGTCGACCAGCAGCACGTCGACGTCGCGGTAGCGGCGCTGGAAGGCCACCTTCCGGTCGTCACGCAGCGAGTTGATGAAGTCGTTGGTGAATTCCTCGCTGGAGACGTAGCGCACCCGCATCCCCGGGAACAGCCGCTGCGCGTAGTGCCCGATGCCGTGCAGCAGGTGTGTCTTGCCCAATCCCGATTCGCCCCACACGAAAAGCGGGTTGTAGGCGACGGCGGGTGCCTCGGCCACGGCGACCGCGGCCGCGTGTGCGAACCGGTTGGACGCACCGATGACGAACGTCTCGAAGGTGTACTTCTCGTTCAGCCGGGTCTGCGACGGGTTCGGCGGCGCGTGGTCGCGGCGGCCGGAGTACGTCGGCCAGATCGCGGTGACCGCGGCGAGCGCATCGGCTTCCTCGTCGGCCTCGTCCAGGTCGTCGCCCTCGCCGAGCTCGGCCGCGGCGCGTTCGCTCATCGGGCCCTGGCCCGGGCGCTTCATCGCGCCGTCGCTGTTCACGCCGTAGGTGACCGAACCGTTGACGAACCGGTCCGGCGGCAGCCGCCGGTCGCTGGCCGGCGGCATCGGAGCCATCGCCCCGTCCTCGCTGACCGTCACCGCGAGATTGATCTGATGGCCCAGTCTTTCGGACAGCGCACTGGTGATCGCCTCACGCAGGCTGCGTTCGATCGCCTCTTTCGCGAACTCGGTCGGTGCGGCGAGCAACGCCGTCGAGCCGAGCAGACCGACCGGCACCGTCAGCGACAGCCAGGCCCGTTGCTGCTGGCTCAGGGTGGCCTCGAGGTCGGCGACGACTGCCTGCCATTCCGGCTTGAGTCGGTTCTCCGCTTCCTCGACAGCCACGCGTCAACCCCTTGCCCCGTCTGCCTCCCCCGTCCGCCGTCCACAACAGTTGTCCACAGGTGTGGATAACGGAAGCGACGGTAACGGCCCGCGTCGCTCCATGAGCAGGCGCAGAAGGTGCCGGGGGACTCGGTGATTCCGAGCCGTGCGAAGCCGGACGCTAACAACTTTCCTGTTCTTCCCACAAGGCCGACTGCTCAGCGGTACAACAGGTTCGGCGTGTCGGAGTGCCCGGCAAGGTCGCCGGCTGCTACCGCTGGTTTGACCCTTCAGCGCCATGGTCCGTACCCTGGGAACATCCGGCGTATCCCGGTCGCTTTCTGCTGCCCGTTACCCAGGGCCTGCTCGGCATCTCTGCCCGGTAGATGGAATCCATCCCCGATGGGTTCCGCGGTGCGATCCGGGTGCCACCGGCGAAGCACCGCACGACCTGACCAGCACCACCCGTGACCTGCACCGTTCCAGCATTCTTGAGCATTTCCAG
The DNA here is from genome assembly GCF_052976845.2 of Nakamurella sp. GG22. Classification (NCBI taxonomy): domain Bacteria; kingdom Bacillati; phylum Actinomycetota; class Actinomycetes; order Nakamurellales; family Nakamurellaceae; genus Nakamurella; species Nakamurella sp. GG22. The sequence goes on from NZ_JBRIIO020000010.1 coordinate 136,317, forward strand.
ACAGTGGAGAGACAGCCGTGAGCAAGCGCACCTTCCAGCCGAACAACCGCCGCCGCGCGAAGACCCATGGGTTCCGGCTGCGGATGCGGACCCGTGCGGGCCGCGCCATCCTCGCCGCCCGCCGCCGCAAGGGCCGCGACGAACTGTCGGCCTGAGCCCGACGGCCGGCCGGAACACCGTCATGCTGCCCGCAGGTAATCGACTGCACACGTCGGCCGAGTTCGCCGCCGTGGTGCGCTCGGGACGCCGCGCGGGGAGCCGCCACCTGGTCGTGCACCTGCTGCACGGGCAGGGTTCCGCCGCGCCCAGGGCAGGTTTCGTCGTCTCGGCCAAGGTCGGCAACGCGGTCGTCCGGCACCGGATCACCCGCCGGCTGCGGCCGATGGTGCGCCGCGAGCTGGCGCATCTGCCGGCCGGCACCGACGTCGTCGTCAGGGCGTTGCCGTCGGCGGCGACCGCTGCCGGCAAGGACCTCGACCGCGATCTCCGCTCGGGTCTGGCGGCCGCGGAACGCAAGTGGGCCGGTGCCGCGGTACCCGCCCGGTCCGGCGCGCCGTCATGACGTCCATCGCCGCGAAGGTGCTGATCGCCCCGATCCGCTTCTACCAGCGGTTCATCACCCCGTACACACCGGCGACCTGCCGGTACTACCCGACCTGCAGTGCCTATGCCGTGACGGCGCTGCGCACCCGTGGCGCCGTCGTGGGCACCGGGCTGACGGTGTGGCGGTTGCTCCGCTGCAATCCGTGGAGCGACGGGGGCATCGACCACGTCCCCGCCAAGGGCGAGCGGCGAGCACGGGAACGCGACGAGCCTGCCGGGAGTTCCCCCACTGTCTGCACCGCCACTGTCTGCACTGCGGAACCCCGCGCTGCCGGCACCGACCTTGACGCGCCGCAGTCCGCGGCCGCGGAACCGATGACCGGGAGATCTGCCGCGTGACCTTCAACTTCTGGTCCCTGGACTACATCTACTACCCGATCTCCGGGATCATGTGGGTCTGGCACAAGATCTTCGGATCTTTCCTAGGCCCCGACACCGCCCTCACCTGGGTGCTCAGCGTCGTCTTCCTGATCTTCACGCTGCGCGCGATCCTCTTCAAGCCCTTCATGAAGCAGATGGACTCGCAGCTCAAGATGCAAGCTGTCCAGCCGCAGATGAAGAAGCTGCGGGAGAAGTACAAGGACGACAAGCAGCGGCTGTCCGAAGAGATGATGAAGCTGAACAAGGAGGCGGGGGTCAACCCGCTGGCCTCCTGTCTGCCGGCGTTGATCCAGGCGCCGGTCTTCATCGGTCTGTTCCACGTGCTGCGGATGTTCCAGCCGGTCAACGATGGGCCCGGCGGCCCGGGCGTGTGGTTCTACCGGGACAGCGTCTACTTCTTCGGGCAGGCCGACGTCGTCTCGATGGGCAGCGCCAAGCTGCCCGGCGGTGCGCCGCTGGTCGGCTTCATGACGATGCCGCTGGACCAGCTGACCTTCATGGCCGGCGATCGCGCCGCGATCATCTGGTGGGGCATCCCGCTGACGATCCTGGCCGGCATCGCGACCCACCTGACCAGCCGCCGGTCTGTGGCCCGCCAGCGCGAGATGAACATCGACGCGTCGAGCCCGCAGACCGCGATCATGAACAAACTGATGCTCTACATGTTCCCACTGTTCGTCGTGGTGGGTGGTCCGTTCTTCCCGCTGGCCATCCTGTTCTACTGGCTCGCGAACAACTCGTGGACCTTCGGCCAGCTCTGGGTGGCGCACCGCATGCAGGACAAGCGAGCGCTCGCCAAGGCCCAGGTGGTCGAAGAGGTCAAGGACCTCTCGAAGTTCTCCACGCCGCGGCCCGGTGCGAAGCCCAAGCAGGTCACGAACCGGCCGGTGATCACACCGTCCAAGGTGGGCGACCCGAACGGCACGGTGACCGGGAACGGCTCGACGACCGGCTCGACAACCGGGAGTGGCGGACCCAGTCTGACCAAGGGCGCCAAGCCGACCGCCGGGTCCTCACCCGCACCGCCGAAGGGTGCTCCGAAAGCAGGCGCGAAACCTGCGCCGGGCGCCAAGCCGGCACCGGGCGCGAGACCGCAGCGCACGCAGAAGAAGAAGAACTCCGGCCAGCGCTGATCGCCGCCCTCACCCGGGCGTGCCGGTGCGATGCACGGAGCCCGGGTGACCATGGCCGCGCGATCGCCCACCACAGACGAGTAGCACAGAACCAAGGGGAGAACCGATGACCGAGAATGCTGTCAACCTGGCTGTCCAGGACGAGTCCGAGCCGGCGACGGCCGAGGGCTCCGACTCGTCGGCCTCGTCCTCGGAGGCTCCCGAATCTGCGGCCCGCGGTGGGATGAGCAAGCACGACCTGCTGGTGGCCGAGGGTGACGCGGCCGGCGACTACCTCGAGCGGCTGCTGGACATCCTCGACTTCGACGGCGACATCGACCTGGACGTCGAGGGTGAGCGCGCCGTCGTCTCCATCATCGGCGACGGTGACGTCGACCGGTTGGTGGGCGATCACGGCGAGGTGCTGGACGCGCTGCAGGAGCTGACCCGGCTGGCGGCGATGGCCGAGACCGGACAGCGCTCCCGGCTGATGCTCGACATCGCCGGCTACCGGGCCCGGCGTCGCACCGAGCTCGGTGAGCTCGGCAAGAAGACCGCCCAGCAAGTCGCCGAGTCCGGCGAGCCCGTCCGGCTCGCCCCGATGAATCCGTTCGAGCGCAAGGTCGTGCATGACGCGGTCGGCACCGTGGACGGCGTGACGTCCTCCAGCGAGGGCGAGGAGCCACGCCGCCGGGTCGTCATCAGTCCCGCCTCCTGACGCTCCTTCCGTGGTGAGCGCCAGCGCCGACCCGGATGCCGGGGCAGCCGACCTCGAACCCGAACCGGCCGCGGCGGCCGCGCTCTTCGGTGACCGCGCCGAGCTCGCGCGCCGGTACGTGCACTCGTTGGCCACCGACGGCGTCGTCCGGGGGCTGATCGGTCCCCGGGAGCCTGCCCGGCTGTGGAGTCGGCATGTGCTCAATTCCGTGGTGATCGCCGAGCTGATCTCCGCCGGCTCGTCCGTGGTGGACATCGGCAGCGGGGCCGGCCTACCCGGAATCCCGCTCGCGATCGCCAGACCGGACCTCACGGTGACGTTGGTGGAACCGCTGGAGCGCCGGGTGCGATACCTCGTCGAGACCATCGAGAGCCTCGGCCTGGGCAACTGCCGAGCGGTCCGGGGCAGGGCCGAAGAGGTCATCGCCGAGTGCGGCAACGCGGACGTCGTGACCTCGCGGGCGGTCGCGCCACTGCACCGTTTGGTGACATGGTCGGCCCCGCTGGCCCGGGACGGCGGGCTGGTGCTGGCGATGAAGGGCGAGAGTGCCCGCGAGGAGCTGGACCGGGATCGCACCGCGGTCGCCCGGGCGGGACTGGCGGATCCGGAGGTTCTCGAGGTCGGTGGCTCCGAGTCGGTTTCGCCGACGTACGTCATCCGGGCCCGTCGGGTGGTGCGCCCGAAACGGTCGGCGGGTCGTCGGCGGACGGGCCGCTGAGCCGGCCGGCCTCGCAGCGCGCGCTTGTTGCAAGGGCCCGGCCCTATTCACCCGAATCAGGTGATGCCGCGATATCAGCGCCGCCGGACGATGGGGCCCGGACAGAAAGAGTCTCCGTCATGCCTGCTCAACGTCGCGCTCGGCCCGACGACCGTCGATGCCGCGTGGTGATCGCCGCCCCGCCGCGCTGCTCCGCAGTGCGGCCCGTCGCTGGCCCGCTCGAGTTCTGCCGGGCCGTGCGGCCGGGACTGCATGCCGTCAGCGCCGGTTCGGCCGGCTTTCGAAAGGGATTCCATGAGCTTCCGTGATCGCCGCCGTGCCCACAATGAGGCGAACCGGTACCAGATGCGCGAGAAGTGGATGTCGATCGGCGACGACTCGTGGATCGAGAACGAGAACGGCGACAAGGTCTACAAGGTCAACGGCAAGGCCGCCAGAATCCGTGAGACGTTCATTCTCGAAGACACCAACGGCAACGAGATCGCCAAGATCCAGGAGAAGAAGCTCAGCATCCGGGACAAGATGAAGATCGAGCTCGGGGACACCGAGGCGACGGTGCACAAGGCGCTGATCGGGCTGCGGCACCGGTTCGAGATCGACGTCGACAACGGTCCGGACATGAAGGCGCACGGCAACTTCGTCGACCACGAGTACGAAATCGAGCGCGACGGCGACACCGTGGCGACGATTTCCAAGAAGTGGTTCAGGGTTCGTGACACCTACGGCATCGAGATCGCGGCCGGGCAGAACGACGCGCTGCTGTTGGCGATCACGGTCTGCATCGACGAAATGACCGACGGAGACTGACTGCCCCCCGTTCAGCGCACCCGCTCCATCACGCCGTTCTCCAGTCCAGATGGCTGTTGCGGTCGTTCCCGGGCAACCGGGGCGACCGGAACCGCCATGTCGATTCTTTGACGGTCGCGTTTTCGGACAGCCAGGGATTTCGGACGGCCAGGGATCTCGAGGCGGGGCGGGTCAGGCAATCGGGAGGTCGGCCAGTCGGGTCGCCGCCACCGCGACCGTGCCGATCGCAAGGATGATCAGCAGCACCCGCGCCGGTTTGTAGCGGAACGATGACGTCACACCAGCGAAGAACAGGGCGACCGCCAGCAGGATCGTGGTCAGGACGTAGGAGTCCGCGGTGTTGCCGGCTGTCTGGCTGGCTGCGTTGGAATCCTCGGCCTTCTTGGTGGCCTCGTTGTACGTCTTGAACTGCGCGTCCAGGTACTCCGGGTCGGTGAACAGGCTCGTAGGAGTTCCACCGGCGGCGACCTCGGCCTGCCACTCCTCCAGCAGCGGCAGGAATTCCGGGCGGACCAGGGTCTTCTTGTAGAAGTCGGCGAGCCTGGTGTTCCCCGCCTGGACCGCCTGCGCGTACTGCGCGACGAGACCGGCGTCGTAGGCGACCTTCTGGGTGGCAAGGCCGAAGGCCCTGGCCGCCTCCACCCGTTCGTCCGAGGACGTGCGGGCCAGGTCGGTCTGCACGCCGTTCCAGGCCGACGACTGGTAGCCGCACCATGCTGTCCCCAGGGTGGTGACCGCAAGCAGCAGAACCGCGATGATCTCCAGCAGCCGGTCCCCCCGGGAGGTCGTGCCATCGCTCACGACGGTGCTCCCTGGTCACCCGGCTGGGTGGCCTGTTCGGCGAGCGCTGCACGGTCGGCCGCCTGTGTCGCCGGGTCGAGGCCGGCTGCGCCGACACCGGCGACCGGTGATCCCGGACCGGCCCGGAGCGCGACGTTCAACGCGGCGGTCCGCTGCACCAGATCGCGCCACAGATCGGTTTCGCGGTAACGCCATGCGCCTTCACTGGGAGCGCTCATCTTGTCCTGGAGGTCGGCGTCGTTCATCGCCCTGACCATTCGGGTGGCGGCCTCGGCCTGCTCGCGTTCGAGTTCGTACCGCGCCCGGACGGTCGCCTGGATCACCTCGCCGGTGCGGCCGAGATCGACCGTGCCGAGAACGACGGCGGTCACCTCGATACCGTCCGCCTCGAGCGCGGCGCCGATCTCTTCGAGCAGCTTGTACTGGCAGGCCTCGCGCGCGGGGCCGAAGAGGCTGTCCACACCGAACGAAGGATCACCGAGCGCGCGCGCGGCCGCTCGCATGCTCTCGTCGCGGACGATGCCGAAGACGCCGTTCGGGCCGAACCGTTCGTGGACGCGCCGCAGTTGCTCGGGCATCAGCCGGAACCGGATCGTGAGCGAGACCGTCGCGGTCGACCGGTCACCGAGCGCCACCTCCAAGGCAGGTCCGGTGCGCTCGAGATGCTGCGAGCGGCGCAGCGCACCGGTGGCGTCCACCGCGTCGCGGGTGCCGAACACGGTGGCTTCGGTGTCCGGTTGCGAACCGGCCCGGTAGGCCATCTCGACCGACGGGTACTCCTCGACCATCCGGCGCCGCAGGGCGGGCACGAAGTGCGGCCCCGGGAGCAGCACCGTGTCGGTGGCGCGGCCCTTGACCATCACCAGGCCGAGACTGCCCGACGGCACCCTCACCAGCGATTCCGCGATGACTACCCAGATCAGGATTCCGATCGCAGGGATCAACAGAATCAGCAGGATGATCCACGCGATGGTGCTCATCCAGGTCCCCTCCGGTGCAGTCGTCGCCCACCGGTTGACCGGTCCGCGTGGTTCAACCTAGGACCGGGCAGCGCCCGGCGCCTCACCCTTTGTAGACGAAGCTGATGTCGGGTCAGGTGATCCGCTCACAGCAGGCCGCTCGTCCTTGCCCGTTCGACGGCGTCCCTACGGTTCGCGACCCCGAGCTTGCGGTAGATGGCCCGCAGATGTGCCTTCACCGTGTTGACCGAGACGTACAAGTCGTCGGCGATCTCACCGGCTTTGAGCATCGTCGGGAGATAGTGCAGGACGATGGTTTCCCGCTCGGTCAGCGGGTCCATCATCGGCTCAGAGCCGTTGTGCGATTGGCCGTTCCGGTGGCCGGCGGTCGGTCTGAGCAGCTCGACGAGCTCCGCCGCGAACGCGTCGTGCCGGCCACCGAGGTTGCGGTAGCGGATGAGCAGTTCGGCAATGCGCCCGCCGATCAGCACGAACGGCCGTTTGATGCCCTCGTTGAACGCCAGGTCGATCGCGAGCGTGACAGCAGCCAGCGCCGCGGAATCGCGGTGCCCCCGGTCCGCGATCAGGGCTTGGAGCAGGGCCGCCGAGATGGCCGGTTCGAGAACCGGAGGGGCGGGTCGCAGCAGGGGTTCGATGCACAGCTGAGCTGCAGGCATGTCTCCAAGTGCGATGCGGGCGCGGGCGAGCGCCACCCGCTCCCAGGCCGAGGGCGGGTCGTCCCCGGTGCCGGGTCCGATGATCCGGTCGACTGCCTCCGCCGGCCGGCCCGCAAGGAGCAGAGCCTCGGCGCCGGCGACGCCGCTCCATCGGCGAAGGAGCGGTGCCGCGTCGGGCGTCCGCGCCAGACCATCGACGGCTCGCGCGTCGGCGGTCAACGCGGCAGTCACATCCCCGCGCCCGACGGCGACCTGCACAGCGGCGACGGCGAGCGCGAGCCGCAACGCACGGTCGGTGTCCTTGCCGCCCGCCGCGAGCCCGCGGCTCACCCACCTGGCCGCGTTCTCGACGTCATGCCGGCTCGTATCGACCAAGGCAAGGGTGAGGACCGCGCCGAGCACCTGCGGTTGTGATCGCCACCCGCGCCGGTCCGCGAATCGCAATGTCTCGGTCGCCCGATTGTGCGCAGCGGTGCAGCGACTGTGCAGCGCGTCGATCAACGCGACGTGGCTCATGGCGTTGACGTGCGGCAGCAGCAACCCGAGTTCGGCGGCCTCGCGCGACATGTCGACCAGCGTGGCAGCCGTGTCCGGGCGGATTCCCGTCCATACCTCGGCACCCGCGCGATTGACCAGAGCGACCGCTCGGAATCCACGCCCGGTCGGCAGTTCCTGCGGCGGGGTGCGGTCGATGATGGCGAGGGCATGATCGGCCAGCTTCCAAGTGCCGGCACTGTCACCCCGCACCCGTGCCGCGGCCAGTTCGAACAGGGCGATGAGGATTTCCGCCGCCGCCCGGTCATCACCGGCGGTGTCGAGAAAGGCCTTCGCATCTGTTGCGTCGCGCAGCATCGCGCCCATTTCCTGCCGGTGGTAATGACAACCGGCCGCCGCGAGCAGGCTCGTCAGCGATGGGTTGTCCGGCGCGGTCCTGGCCAGCGGCTCGATGGCGGCGGCCAAGGCGGGTCCTTCGAGTGACAACACCCGAACCAGAACCGACAGCAGCGTCCGACCCGCACCCTGCAGATCGTTCGCGAGAATGGAATGGCGGATGGACTCGATCGGCTCCCCTTGAGCAAGCATCCACTGAGCGGCCCGACGGTGCATTTCGACCGCGGTCGACG